>JBLIZX010000321.1:0-5309 GCA_048860285.1 Macromonas sp.
CCCGCGCCACTTGGTAGCGCACCACCTCTTCGGGTGTGTACCAAACGCCCAAGCGTTTGCGGAGTTCGGGGTCAAACGCGGCCAAAAACGGTTCGTAGAAGTATTGGATGGAACGCGCCGACTCAAAGTGCTTGAAAAAAGCGGTCTTGTCCACGCGGTTGAGGGCATCGGTGGCCCAGTCCAGCACTTCGGTCAAGTTGAGTGCCTTGAGTTTGGCAGGCTGCGAGATTTGCGCAAACAGGGCGGCAATCATGGGCACGTTCAGGCTGTGCTGGGCGCTGCGCCAGTCAAACGCTGGTGCGGTGGCGCTGTCGTCGGCCTCGTGTTGCACCACCCAGGCCGAGAACATGCCGTAAAACAGGGTTTGCACCAGCGTGGAGCGGAAGAAATGCGCGCCCTCCTGCGCCTGAAAGCTCACCCCGAGCGAAGCTTCGAGGCTGGCTTGCAAGGCGTGGAGTTGTTTGGCGGCGTTGCCTTCGGGGTCGGTGCTGGTTTTTTCGACGCGGTGGCGCGCTTCGCGGGCGTAACTGGCCAAAATGGCGGCCAAGTCGCCCGCTTGCGTCAGTGGGGCGTTGTGCGTCAGCACGCGCGACAGGAAATCTGCAAACGCTGCGCCCTGTTCTTTTTGCGCTGGTGTGGGTTGCAGCGCCCAAAAGTCGGTTTCAGTGGCGGCCAGTGTGAAGCGTTCCAGCGTGGTGCGTTTCCCGTGGCGCTCGCCCAGCAGCAGCCAGTCGCGCAAGTTGGTCACCAGCACGAGCTGGTAGCGCGCCCAGTATTTGTCGATCTGTGCGCTGGCGGCGGTATCGTTGACGGCTTCGCCGGGGCTTTTGATTTCAATGACACCACGCGCAGGCGCACCGAGGTTTTTGATAGCAGCGGTTTTGGGGTCGAACTGGTCGGCGGTAAACAAGCCACCATCGGGGTTGCCTGCGCCCAGGTTTTTTAGTTGCATCACGGCCCGCACTTTGGGCTTGAGCGCATCGCCCACACCGTCCAATAAGTTGTTGATGGCGGTGTAGTACGAGGTCTCTTTGGTGCCGCCAGCGGTGGCATGAACGGCCTGAACGCTGCTGATGAAGTGGGCCAGATGGTACGCTTGTTTCATACGGTCATTATCAGGGTAAAAATAATGCAAATTCGTTTTTCGTGCTTGCCACATTTTTTCCAAATAAAACTACGCTTATAGCGTACAATTTGGCACATGGTGTTTGTAGAACTCCCGATTTTTGTACGCTGTGCTCAGCAGTTGTTTTCGGATGACGATTTGCGGGAGTTGCAAGTGACTTTGCTGAAGAATCCGGCGGTCGGTGATCTCATCTCTGGCGGTCGAGGTCTTCGCAAGTTGCGGGTGCCGCTGTCGGGGCGGGGCAAGCGTGGTGGAGCAAGGGTGATCTATTACCACTGGGTCAGTCACGACCAATGCTATCTGGTCTATGCTTACGCCAAGAATGTGGCGGCTGACTTGACTCGGGAGCAGTTGCATCGCTTGGCTGATGTGATCGAGATGGAGGTTAATCGTGAACGATGAACAATTTGACGAGCTGCTGAGCAGCGTGCGTGACATGGGCCGCCATATGCGTGGTGAAGCGGTTGTCGGCACCAAGGTGCGTGAATTCCCAGAACCTGATGTCAAGGCCATTCGTGAACGTACCGGACTGAGTCAAACCCGTTTTGCTTATTTAATCGGCGTGAAACCCAAGACGCTGCAAAACTGGGAACAGCACCGTGTTCGACCAGCAGGTTCGGCGCGTGCCTTGCTTAAAATTGTAGAAGCCAATCCCAGCGCGCTGTTGGCACTTCATGCCTGATGCAAAAAGCCGCAGCACCCTCACGGGTCTGCGGCTTTTGTTTTTTGGCCCCTACTGGACGGGTATCAGACCGGAATCAGCTTGACGCTGTGGCCTTGGCCGGTGGCAATTACGTCCAGCAGGCGGTCGATGTTGGGATGTTTGCCGGGGTGGGCACGCGCGTCGGTGGTGTGCTCGGCAAACAGTTCCAAACCTTCTTCGGCGGCGGCCACGTTGATGCTGCCGTGTTTGCTGGCCAGCGCGTGGTACACCGCCAGAGAGCCCGCCTTGCCGGGTTTGTTGTCGATGGTAGCCACCAGCTCGCCGCTGGCGTTGTACAGCTCCAGCGCGCTGAGTTGGCCGATGGAGGGGAGTTGTTTCAGGTTGTCGGCAAAAGCCATGTCTTGTGGGTCTTTCTGTTCAATGGGAAGGAAATTGCAGCGTCCAATTGTGCCCGCTGCACCGGGGTGGTGCGGTGGTGCCGGGTTTTTTTGATACAGGTCAAGGGCACATGGGCCACCTTGCGGCACAGTCAAGCACCTTGTTGTGTAGCCTTCCGGAGACCCGTTTTGAGCCATGTGATTGATGACGATTTGTTGCGCCGTTTTGATGTGCCAGGCCCGCGCTACACCTCGTATCCCACCGCCGACCGCTTTGTCGAGGCTTTTGGCGAGGCCGATTACATCCAAGCGTTGGAGCAACGCCGGGCTGGGTCGCTGGCGCTGCCGTTGTCGCTGTACATTCACATTCCGTTTTGCGATTCGCTGTGCTACTACTGCGCCTGCAACAAAGTCATCACCAAACACCACAGCAAAGCGGCGGAGTATTTGCGCTACCTCTCGCATGAGCTCGATTTGCAGGTGGCGCACTTGGGCAGTGGGCAAAGTGTGTCGCAACTGCATTTGGGTGGGGGCACACCCACGTTTTTGAGCGACGAAGAGTTGACCGACTTGATGGCAATGGTGCGTCGCCACTTTCAGTTGGTGCCGGGGGGGGAGTATTCGGTAGAGGTCGATCCACGCACGGTCACACCGCAGCGGTTGGCCCACCTGTACCAGTTGGGATTTAACCGCCTCAGCTTTGGCGTGCAAGATTTTGACCCCACGGTGCAAAAAGCCGTACACCGTGTGCAGCCCGTTGAACAGGTGTTTGCGCTGGTGCAGGCTGCGCGCGATCTCGGTTTTGAATCCATCAACGTGGATTTAATTTATGGCTTGCCGCAGCAAACGCCCGAATCCTTCGCGCACACGCTGGCGCAGGTCAACAGCTTGCGCCCAGACCGCATTGCCCTGTACGCCTACGCCCACTTGCCCGCACGCTTCAAGCCGCAGCGTCGCATAGTGACGGCGGAACTGCCCACGGGTGCGGACAAACTTAGCATGCTGACGCAGGCACTCGACCGCTTTAACGATGCGGGTTACGTGTACGTGGGCATGGACCACTTTGCCTTGCCCAACGACGCGCTGGCGGTGGCCAAGCGCCAGGGCCGTCTGCACCGCAACTTCCAGGGTTACAGCACGCAGCCCGACTGCGATTTGCTGGCGTTGGGCGTGTCGGCCATTGGCCGTGTGGGGGCCACGTACAGCCAGAACGCCAAGACGCTGGAAGAATATTACGACGCACTGGACCAAGGCCGTCTGCCCATTGTGCGTGGTTTGGCCATCAACCGCGACGACGTGCTGCGCCGCTCCGTCATCATGGCCATCATGTGCCAAGGTGAAGTCAATTTCGAGTCGATTGAACTGGCGCACCTGATCGATTTCAAGAGCTACTTTGCCCGCGAGTTGGAGCAGTTGCAGCCCATGCAGGAGTGGGGCTTGGTGCGCTGTCATCCCGACAGCATCGAGGTCACGGCCAGCGGCTGGTACGTGGTACGCGCTATCGCCATGGTGTTTGACCGCTACTTGCAAGCGGCGCAAGACCGGGCGCGTTTCTCCAAGATCATCTGAAGCCACGGCGCGGGGCTGCTACAGTTGCCCCATGTTAGCTTCCATGACGGTATCGGCCCTGGTGATGGGCTTGGTGGGTGGCCCGCACTGTGTGGCCATGTGTGGCGCGGCGTGCGCTGGTATCGCCCGTGCTGGGGCACCGCACAGCACGCTGGCGTTGTTCAAATTTCAATTGAGCCGTTTGCTGGGGTACAGCGCGTTGGGCGCACTGGCCGGTGGCACTGTGCAAGGTTTGGCGTGGATGGGCACGCAAACGGCGGTGTTGCGTCCACTGTGGACGATGTTGCACGTGGCTGCGCTGCTGCTCGGGCTGGTATTGCTGTGGCAGGCTCGCCAACCCGCTTTCGTGGACAACTGGGGCCAGTGGCTGTGGCGGCGTGCCCGGCCCGTCATGCAGCAACTGGGGGGCAAGGCTCCCGTGGTGCTGGGTGTGGGTTGGGCACTCATGCCGTGTGGCTTGTTGTATTCCGCGTTGCTGGTGGCCTCGTTGTCGGCGGGGGCGTTGGACGGTGCGGTCATCATGTCGTCATTTGCGTTGGGCACGATGGTGTCGCTGGTTGCTGCACCTTGGTTGCTGTTGCGCTTGAACCAAGCCCGCTCTGGCGGTTGGGGCATACGGCTGGCGGGGCTGGCGCTGGTGGCGACTTCAGGCTGGGCGCTGTGGATGGGCATCACCAACCCGACCGGCTTGTGGTGTGCGTAATCTCACGATATAAAATCAACTTTTCACATTAAGAAAATAAGGGAAAAGCCTAATGCCGAACCTGGTCGGCGTACCGGTCAAAAAATCCTACTTTGGGGCAAATTTTCAGAATTTAAAAAGTCAAGTCATTGATTTTTATCTTAAAAATAAATAGTCTTCTATAAGACATAAGATGTGAAAATAGTCTTCTATAAGACTTAAACTAGAGTCCAACAACACCGCAGTAGCCAGCACTTGCAGCCAGCCACCCGGTGCCCCGAATGTGTGTGATTGAAACAAGGAGTTTCTGATGTCTCAAAACCTGACCCGCGAACAGCAAATTGCCGCCCTGGAAAAAGACTGGGCCGAAAACCCCCGTTGGAAGGGTGTCAAGCGCGGTTACAGCGCCGCTGACGTGGTGCGTCTGCGCGGCAGCCTGCAACCCGAATACACCCTGGCCCAACGCGGTGCCAAGGTGCTGTGGGACAAGGTCAACGGTGGTGCCAAGAAGGGCTACGTGAACGCCTTCGGTGCTATCACCGCCGGTCAAGCCATGCAGCAAGCCAAAGCCGGTCTGGAAGCCGTGTACCTGTCGGGCTGGCAAGTGGCCGCCGACGGCAACACCTCCGAAACCATGTACCCCGACCAGTCGTTGTACGCTTACGACTCGGTGCCGACCATGGTGCGCCGCATCAACAATACCTTCAAGCGCGCTGACGAAATCCAATGGTCGCGTGGCATCAACCCCGGCGATGAAGGTTTCATCGACTACTTCCTGCCGATCGTGGCCGACGCTGAAGCCGGTTTCGGTGGCGTGCTCAACGCCTTCGAACTGATGAAGAACATGATCGCCGCTGGTGCCGCTGGCGTTCACTTTGAAGACCAATTGGC
>JBLIZX010000322.1:0-3859 GCA_048860285.1 Macromonas sp.
GCTGCTCCTCGCCCAAGCGCCGGTTGGCGGCGGCTTTGGCTTCCTTGGCCGCCTTGAGTTCCTGCGGCGATGGTTTCTTGGCCTTGGCCGCCTTCACCGGCTGGGGTTCGGCGGCGGCTGGAACGGGCTGGGCCACGGCGATCGGCTCAGGGGCCAGAGTGGGGGCTACCTCTGCAGCAACCACAGCAGCCGCAGGCGCGGCGGGACGTTTCTTGAGGGACAGGACGGGGCGCATGTTGGGTGTGTGCAAGTCGTAAAGACGTTGGGCCAATGTTACCGAATTGCAAGCTGGCCATGACCGGACGCACGGTATTGCTTGCTCCCTGTGGTGCAGGGTGCATCTGCTGGGCAGATACGCCAGCAGGGGCAACATCATCCACGTGTGGCTTTGGCATTGCCCACCCTTTCATCTGGATTCGATACTTCGATGTTCGGGCATTTCAGGGCAATGCCATCCTCGTTTTGAGGAACTGCGGTGAAATATCCGGGCTAACCCTGGACTGTTGACCGCTCGGGCTGCACCTCGGTCACCCCAGCGCAAAGGAATGCCTGCGCCTCATGCGAAAAGTCCCACTGTTCGATGCGGCAGCTGCGCCCTGACCCTTGTCGGCCCTGCGATGGCTGGTCCTGAGCACCAGGCGTATCACCCCACCGCAAGATGTTCACCGAGTTGGGCACGCCGCGGCGTGTGCGCGACGAGACGGCGGTTCCCGCCTGCACCACCCACAGCTCACGCGCCCACCCGGGCAGAACCATCGTGTAAGGCAGGTGAATGTGGCCGCCCATCAGCAGGTCAGCCCCAGCCGCTGCCCAAGCCCGCACAGCATCACCATGGCCGCGCAGCAGGTTGGTGCGATCGCGCGCTTCGGTCACGGCAAGTGGCTGGTGCACCACCACCACGCGCAGCTGCGCCGGACTGGCCGTACTCAGCAGCTTCGCTACGCGATCGATTTGGGCGGCGGACACCTCACCGTTTTTATGGCGCCAGGGGCGTATGGTGTTGACACCCACCACCAGCCAGTCCTGCGATGCGTGCACCGGCTCGAGTTCGGTTCCGAACGCCTTGGCGTAGCGCGCATAGGGGCGGGTCAGGCGGGCCCACAGGTCGAACAGCGCAATGTCGTGATTGCCGGGGATGGCCAAGACAGGCGCACCCAGGCGTTCGACAAAGGCTTTGGCCGCGCGAAACTGGGCCGGCCGAGCGCGCTGCGTGATGTCGCCCGAAAGCACCACCAGGTCGGGTTGCTGCCGGGCTGACAGGGCGACCAGAGCCTCGACCACCTGCGGCTGTTCGGTGCCGAAGTGGGTGTCAGAAATTTGCAGAAGCACGCTCACGGTGCACTTGCGGCTGCTTCAGCCGTGCCTGCGGTGTGGTGGGCTTGGAGCAGGTACAGGGGCTTGTCGAGTACGCGAAATTCGATTGGCGCGCGCATGCGGGCCACCTCGCCGTCGAACGCCACCACCACCTCTTGCCAGCCGGGCACCAGCGTGGGCTTGACCAGCATGTGCTGGAACTCGAAACCTTCCATACCAGCGGCTTCGCCCAGTCTGCCCATGGCCCCGTGCAGCATCAGCCCGACCATGGACAGCGTGCCGATGGGGCGCAGCATCAGCGCAGCCATGCTGCCATGGCCGGGCGTGCCAGGCACGGTGTCTGCAGGGTTCGCACCGAGATGCTGCAACTGCAGGCGGTTGTTGCTCACGAAGAGCGTCAGGGTTTGCACGTCGCGGACCGTCCCGCCCATCTCAATGTGCAACCGCAGCCGACGTTGCGCCCGTAGCAACGTGGCACAGGCCGCCACGAACGCAACCCAGCGGCTGCGGCCGAAGCGCGCTTTGTATGTCTCGCGGTCTTGCAACAGCTCAGGGTAGATGCCCAGACTGGCGTTGACCAAAAACAAACGGTCGTTGATGGCGGCCACCTGCACCGGCAGCGGCCGCGCTTCGAGCAGCATCCGCGCTGCAGCGAGCGGATCGGTGGGGATGCCGTGCGTTCTTGCGAAGTAGTTGAAAGTGCCGTAAGGAATGACGCCCATGGGGCACCCTGCTGAGTGCGCCGCTTGGGCGACGGCGTTCAAGCTGCCATCACCGCCCACAGCGATCACCGCCGTGTTGGTCGCTGCCGCAGCGGCGGCGGCCTGGGCGGCCACCTCAGACAGCTCGGCCGGCCGGCAGATCAACAATTCGCCTTTGCGCCCGCACGTGGCCAGCGCCGACTCGATCACAGCCCGCTTGGCACCGACATCAAAAGCCCCAGATGCGGCATTGACCACAAACAGCAGCGGCGACGTCGGATCCAGCGACGGAGCCGACATCGCTGCGGGCTGTGCGCTGCTGGTGCTTATCGTTTTGACGTTGGCCACCATCATTCGCAACGCAGCCGGTCGCCGAAGCCATTGGCCTTGCCCCGGGTCCTCATGCAGGAACCATCTCGGTGATAGGCGGCGCTCGACAATTGAGACTTAGCTCGGCACACGGCAGAAATTTCCAAGTCGGGGGCGTTGGCGATGTGGGGCATAAAGGAATCTCAAAATGCGTTGCAATGTGCGTCAGGCGAGCGCTGGCAGCGCTTCGGGAACGGTAGCCAGCAACGCTGGAACTCTGGGTCAGAGCCCCGTCGAATGTTCAGTTTTCTCGATGTAAGGATTCGCCTGGGGTTTCTTGTTTAGCTTGGTTCCGTCGTTCATACTTGCGAAGTCATTGCACAAAATATCACTTCCCATTCCTCTGGACAAACGTGACACGCAAAAGCCCCCCACTGCAGACGCCTTCCGACTTAAGAAGAGACAAACGTCGAGCTGCCGTCGAACGAATGGCTGCTGCGAAACTGGCCTCGATGGGTGGAACATTGGCTGAAACCGTTGGCGAAAACAACCGGCAACGGCTGGTCTGGTTGTCGTTGCTGGCCATGCCTTTGCTCTTTCCAGTGGCCCTGCCCGGCATGGCCTCGGTCGTGGGCGGGTTTTGCCTTTTCATTGCATTGGGTCTTTGTATGGGTCGGTCAGTGCCTCTGCCTACCTGGCTCGCCAAACGAGAGCTCAATGGCCCCATCAAAGCGCTTCTTGCAAAAATGGTGGGCCGGGTCATCCGTGTAATTTCTAGGGTTGGGCGGCCCCGCATGCTGTCCCTCAGCCGCCCATCTGCCCGGGTAATCAACGCGATCATGTTGTCTGCGGCAGGACTGGCCATGATGATGCCAGTCCCCATCATCAGTTTTGACAATGTCTTGCCCGCGTTGGCCATCGTCCTGATCGCTTGGGGTCTGCGTTTGCGCGACGGCCTGATGCTGTTGGCCGGCTACCTGGTCACTCTGGCGGCAGTGGGGTCGGTGGCCCTGCTGTTGTGGGGAGGAACCCGTATCGTCACCGAGTTTCTTTCTCGTGCGGGCCTTGCTTTCAGCCTGTGATCGTTTTCAGGAACCGCTTGCAAGAGGTGATGTTGGGCCAATGTTACCGAATGGCAAGCTGACCATGACCGGACGCACGGCATCGCTTGCTCCCTGTGGTGCAGGAGCATCTGCTGGGCAGATACGTCAGCAGGGGCAACGTCAAACCACGGCTGCACGCAATCTGGGTGGTGCGGCGTGCAGCCGCGCAATTTCCTCGGCCCGGGTGGCCAGCCTGTCGGCCAGTGCCCGTGGCGCCAGCACGCACAAACTTGTGCCACGCCCCATCAGCCACCGCTCCAGCAGCAGTGAGTCCGTGACGGTTGCCGTCACGCGCGCGTTGAAGCCCGGGTAACGGTCTTCGTCTTCCACCGTCTGATCCTCGCTCAGGGGGCAATCCCGCAGCAGGTCGGTGACAAAGCCGCGCGTCAGCAGCTCGAGGCGGATTTGCTGTGACCAGTGCGGGTTCGGATC
>JBLIZX010000323.1:0-3464 GCA_048860285.1 Macromonas sp.
GCTGAAACCACCTGTCCGCAAGGTCGGCCGCGGCCGACCGCAGCGCTACACCGATACCTTCGTCGAAGCCCTCCTGGTGATGCGGGTCGCGTTGCGCTTGCCTTACCGGGTGCTGGAAGGCGCGGCACGCGCCATCTTCCAGTCCCATGGCCTCGACCCCGAGCAGGTCCCTGACCACACCCTTTTGTGCAAGCGCCAGTCCCAGCTGGCGCCTCGCCTCCCGGCCTTTCGGCCCGGCGAGCACACCTGTCTGATAGGGAATTCGAACACTAATGGTATGACGACTAACAAGCTAGGCGCAACAACATATAACTTGGACGGCGAGGTTTGGGTTCGGTAACTCGGTTGCCGTTGATAATTGCCTAGGCCGTCATTCCGAAAATAAGGCTTCCAGTTTGATAATAAACTGTCAGGTATGGTAGACTGTTTGCCTGATAAATAATTCTGTGCTGTCGGTGTCGCTACACTACATAGGATAACTATGGGGGGACACCCCTGCCACGGAGGTTGGCAAGTATGACAAACACTGGTAACTCATCTCTATCGCTCACTGCGCAAGCTCGTGGTCGTTGGGCAGAAATCTTTTCTGGCCTGGCACCTGAGTTCAGCGACGCAATTGAGGTCGCACACCTGCGCAAGCACATTACCTGTCCGGTTCACGGGACCTCTTCTCGTTCGGGGCACGGAAACGGCTTTCGGGTGATGAAGGACTGGGCCGATTCCGGCGGTGTGGTGTGCAACACCTGTGGGGTCAAGAACAATGGCTTTTTGGCCTTGGCTTGGCTTCGAGGGTGGGATATCAAGGAAGCTGCGCGTGAAGTTAGCCGCTTCCTGAAATCTGGCGAAATCAAGCCGGTCGAGCAGCGTGTTGTAACCAAGCACGTGAGTGACGACGAATGGGCGAAGCGCAAGATTGAGGAAGTTCGCCGGCTCGGTAAGTCTGCGGAAGGCACTCCTGTGGAGCTGTACCTGCGTAATCGCGGGCTTACGCTCCCTGTGCCGGACACCTTGCGGTATGTTCCGAATCTCTCGTTCTGGGACGCGGAAACTCGTAAGGAAACGCTGTATCCGGGCATGATTGCGGATGTGGTGACTGCAGATGGGTTGGTTCGCTCGGTTCACCGGACGTACCTGACTGCTGAAGGCAAGAAAGCTCCCCTGGAAAATCCCAAAAAGGTCATGAGCCCGATTGGAACAATTTCAGGCGGTGCAATTGAGCTCTACGGCGCCAAGGAAGGTGAATGGCTTAGCGTCAGTGAAGGTATCGAGACTGCGCTGGCCGTTCGTCAAGCTTTGGGCTTGCCGGTGTGGGCTACGGTGTCGGCGACGATGATGGCCAAGCTTAACCCGGACATGTGGAAACACGTGAAAATCAAGGGGCTCCTGATTTGGGCTGACCTTGATGTCGGGCAAGAGATTCTGGGCGGTCTTGGCGCGGGTGAGTGGGCTGCACTTGAGCTTCAGCAGCGCATGTGTGCCTTGGGTATTCCCTGTCACATCCTTATCCCTGGTGACATGATTCCGAATGGCGCGAAAGGTGTGGATTGGCTTGACGTGTATCGGTCGGCGGGCGCTGCTCCGTTACTCCGGCATCTCAAGAACATCCAGAAAGTTCGTTTTCCTTCTTTTGTTGCATAACGCAATTTCAGCGAGAGTCTTTGGCTCTCGCTTTTTTTGAGGTTTTTATGACCAACCGACTGATAAATGTTGCGCTTGCGGTTGTAAGCTTTACTGCAGTGGGGCTGTCGCTGCTGACCGCTAGTCTCTTAGGGTGGAATCCCTGTTATTTATGCATCACGCAACGAGCGCTATTTGCTTTGCTTGGAGTAACTGCGCTGGCCGGCGCTGTCGCACCTAAGATGTCTCGGCTTACCTTAGGGCTTGCGAGTGGTTGGGCCTTGGCGGGCTTCGCAACCGCTGTAAGCCAAGTCTATATCCAGTTCAATGCGGATAAGATGGCATGTTCGGGTGGGCAGCCTAATATGCTGGAGCTGCTCGTTGAATGGCTGGCTACTAACGTGGGCAGCTTTTTCCAGGTAACGGGCTTTTGTAGCGACCCTTATCCTATCCTAGGCGTTCCTATGGCAGGATGGTCTGCGCTTCTGTTCCTTGGGATGGCTGTCGTTGCCGTAGTGAGGGTTCGTCGCGCGGAATGCTGAGGACATGGTCCCTATACAGGCTATAGCCTTGGAGGGACCATGCAGACGACACCGCAGATGAAAATTCAATGGGCGCTTGAGGACGCCTGGCACGGGCTTGTTCGCTCCGCGCTAGGCACTATCAAGCTAGGTCTGGCACTCACGATGGCTTATTCTTTGGCGCCTCCTTTGTGGGAAGCGATTTTTGCGCCGACCATGACTGCAGCTTACCAGCTGCCCTATACCGCGGCTAAGAGAGCAGACAGGGTGTTATCCGCGGCCCAGGCCTTGGGGGTAAAGCTCCCCTCGGCAGGTAGCAGCTGCGGCGTGGTAAGCCAGTGGGCACGACAGGTGATGCCTCCTGTCGCAAGTAAGTCCGAGATTCAGCTACTGGAGCCTACTGTAGCTAAGACCACCAAACGACGACGGCAATTCTAAGCAATGAGCGCCATAATGAAGAACAAAACCGCTGCGAAAGCGGTTTTGTTCTTTGTGGTTTTAGTAGGTAGAGAACCGCCCCATCAGAGTTCCGCTATATGAGCCATCCAGGGTGTAGATGTCATAGGTACCGACGGGTAGCGTGATGCTACCTGTCCATGGAGCGCCCAGGGTGGCGTTGTTGGTCGACACATTACCCACATAGGTTTGACATCCTCCCCGCCCTCAGCCTAACGGCTGCCCGCTCACGCGGGAAAGGACGGGGATTCCCTCTACAGGACGGCCATGTCCGGCCGCAGCCACTTTCGCAGCCTTATTCACAGCAAGCTTAGTTTTACGCTCCAGCGCTTTCGCCTGTTTGGCATCGCGCTCAAGCCTTACTGCGGATACTCGTGCTTCCACCCCTAACAGCCCCCATGCGGCTATGTTCTTCGCCGCATTGACGTCCCGGACATGCACCGCCCCACAACAGGGACAGGTCCATTCCCGCTCCAGTAGCCCGTCCCGGCCTTTCGGCCCGGAACGCTCACCACACGTGGAGCAGGTTTGGGTGGAATACGCTTCATCCACGACCTCTACCCACCTGCCGGCGCGTTCGCCTTTATACCGCAGTTGGGTTTTGAGCTGACCCCAGCTGGCATCGAGCACGGATTTACCGTTACCCGTTGCGGTCTGCCAGGCAGTGCTCACATCGCCGATGAATATCGCCCCGTATTCCTTGACGAGGGCGGTGGTGAATTGGTGCAACGCCTCCTTGCGACGGTTCCTAATCTTGGCGTGGATGGCTGCCACCCGCGCCTTCTTGCGGGCCCGTTGTGCCACCGCCAGTTTGGCTTCCAGCTCATGATAGTGCTTGGCCTCGAGCTTGGCGCCGTCGCTGGTCGTTGC
>JBLIZX010000324.1:0-2683 GCA_048860285.1 Macromonas sp.
CCGGAAATGCCTATCCACCTCTCGGTGCAGGCCAACACCGTCAACTGGGCAGCGGTCAAATTCTGGCAAAAGGTGGGGGTGACCCGCATCATTTTGAGCCGCGAACTGAGCTTGGACGAAATCGAGAAAATCCGCCAAGAATGCCCCGACATGGAACTGGAAGTGTTCGTCCACGGCGCACTGTGCATTGCATACTCGGGGCGCTGCCTGTTGAGCGGCTACTTCAACCGCCGCGACCCCAACCAAGGCACCTGCACCAACGCCTGCCGGTGGGATTACAAAACCCAACCCACCGCCACCGACCCCAACACCGGCGAGGCCATTCCTGTGGCAATGGAGCAAGGCTTCAACTTCAACCAAGCGCAAGAGGAAGCCGAACAATCCTTTGCAGCCTGCGGCGGCGGCCAGCGCCACCCCAAGGCCGATCAGGTGTACCTGATCGAGGAAGCGGGCCGACCGGGGCAGCTCATGCCCATCATGGAAGACGAGCACGGCACCTATATCATGAACAGCAAAGATTTGCGCGCCATTGAGCACGTGCAACGTCTGGCCGAAATTGGGGTTGATTCGCTCAAAATTGAGGGCCGCACCAAGAGCCTGTATTACGTGGCGCGCACGGCGCAAATCTACCGCCAGGCAATTGACGACGCAGTAGCAGGTCGCCCGTTCAACCCCCTGCTCATCACCGAGCTGGAAGGGCTGGCCAACCGAGGCTACACCAGTGGCTTTCTGGAACGCCGCCCCAGTCAAGACTACCAAAACTACGAAACCGGCCATTCATTGGTGGGCCACAGCCACTACGTGGGCGACGTACACGCCATCCAAGACGGCTGGGCAGAGGTGGAAGTCAAAAACAAATTCTCGGTCGGCGACCAGCTTCAAGTCATCCACCCCAGCGGCAACCAAATCATCACGCTGGAACAGATGCAAAAACTCGATGGCGAAGCCGTCACCGTGGCACCGGGCAGCCCGCTCAAGGTGCGCATTCCGCTGCCCGATCAGTACCAAGGTGCGCTGCTGGCGCGCATCCTGCCCGTGGCCGGTGCCTGACACCGCGCTGCACCGTTAAAATTGCAACCCCGCTTCTTTCACACACTCACAGGTACCTCCATGTCTCTGTTTTCCGCCGTTGAAATGGCCCCCCGCGACCCGATTTTGGGCCTGAACGAGCAATTTGCCGCCGACACCAACCCCAACAAGGTCAACCTGGGCGTGGGCGTGTACTACGACGACAACGGCAAGCTGCCGCTGCTGCAATGCGTGCAGCAAGCCGAAGCCACGCTGATGGAAAAGCCCACCGCACGCGGCTACCTGCCCATCGACGGCATTGCGGCCTACGACAACGGTGTCAAGGCACTGGTCTTCGGTGCCGACAGCGAACCGGTGCAGAGTGGCCGTGTGGCAACCGTGCAAGCCATTGGCGGCACCGGTGGCCTCAAAATTGGTGCCGACTTCCTGAAGAAACTCAGCCCCAACGCCAAGGTGCTGATCTCCGACCCGAGCTGGGAAAACCACCGCGCGCTGTTTGCCAACGCTGGTTTTGAAGTGGACACCTACGCCTACTACGACGCTGAAAAACGCGGTGTCAACTTTGAAGGCATGCTGGCCAGCCTCAACGCCGCCGAAGCGGGCACCATCATCGTGCTGCACGCCTGCTGCCACAACCCGACCGGCTACGACCTGACCCCCGAGCAGTGGGACCAAGTGATTGCGGTGGTCAAGGCGCGCAACCTGACCGCTTTCCTCGACATGGCCTACCAAGGCTTTGGCTTTGGCATTGCCGAAGACGGTGCCGTGATTGGCAAGTTCGTGGCCGCTGGCCTGACCTTCTTTGTGTCCACCAGCTTCTCCAAGAGCTTCAGCCTGTACGGCGAGCGTGTGGGTGCCCTGAGCGTGCTGTGCGACAACAAGGAAGAAGCCGCCCGCGTGCTGAGCCAGCTCAAAATCGTCATCCGCACCAACTACTCGAACCCACCGACCCACGGCGGCGCCGTGGTGGCCGCCGTGCTGGGCAACCCCGAACTGCGCGCGCTGTGGGAAAAAGAACTGGGCGAAATGCGTGTGCGTATCAAAGCCATGCGCCAGAAGCTGGTCGATGGCCTGAAGGCCGCCGGCGTGCAGCAGGACATGTCCTTCATGACCCAGCAGATCGGCATGTTCAGCTACTCGGGTCTGAGCAAGGACCAGATGGTGCGCCTGCGCAATGAATTCGGCGTTTACGGCACCGACACTGGCCGCATCTGCGTCGCCGCGCTGAACAGCAAGAACATCGATTACGTCTGCCAGGCGATTGCCAAGGTGATGTAAGCACCGGGTTGATCCCCAGAACGCAAAAGCCGCCTTTTTAAGGCGGCTTTTTTCATGGACTCAAACCCGTGCGCTTACAGCTTCTGTGCCTGCATGAAGCGGTCGTAGGTGCCCTCGGTATAGCGGAACCAGCTGTTCTGATCGGCCAGGAACTTGGCGTAATCGGTATAGATTTTTTTCCACTCGGGGTTGGTGTTGTTCAGGTCGGCATAGACCTGCTGGGCCGACTTGAACGCAGCGGCCATGATTTCTTGCGAGAACGGGCGCAGCTTGGTGCCTGTGCCCACCAGCTGCTTGAGCGCTGCGGGGTTACGGGCGTCGTACTTGGACAGCAAGTTGGTGCTGGCCTGGGCGGCGGCGGCCTGGATGATGGCCT
>JBLIZX010000325.1:0-2468 GCA_048860285.1 Macromonas sp.
GAAGCCGCGCCTGCAATGGTGGGCCAAGCGCGCCCCTGCGCCCGCCGATGCCAGCGCCGCGCCCAAACCGCCCAAGGGCACCAAACCCAGCCCGCGCCCACCGCACAGCGCGCGTTGCTTGGCGTTGTTGGTGTGGCGCGACCAACAGCCCGACCTGCTGCCCGCCGTGGCCACCGAAGCCGAATTGACTTGGCTCGCCACCTGCACCGCCGCCACTTGGCAAGCCCCTGACGCACCGCCCGATGTGCGCCACCTGTTGCCGTATTGGCTGGCCCAACCCTTGCAAGCCCAGTTGGGCGATGGTTTTGCCGCATTGGCCGCTGCCGTGAACGAACCGGCACCGTTGGACGTGCGTATCAACCCGCTCAAAACCAAACGTCCGGCAGCGTTGCAGCAATTGCAACAGGTCGGGTTGGAGGCCCAGCCGACACCGTATTCGCCGTGGGGTATCCGCTTGCAGGGTAAGCCGTCGTTGGCACGCTTGCCCTTGTTTGCCGAAGGTGCGCTGGAGGTGCAGGACGAAGGCTCACAGCTGTTGGCCTTGTTGCTGGATGCCAAACGCAATGAGTTGGTGGTGGATTTCTGCGCTGGGGCCGGTGGCAAAACGTTGGCCATTGGTGCGGCCATGCGCAACACGGGGCGACTCTACGCGATGGATACTTCAGCGCACCGGCTGGAAGGGTTGCAACCCCGCTTGCAGCGGGCAGGGTTGACCAACGTACACCCAATGGTGATTGCGCATGAGCGCGATGAACGCCTCAACCGCATGCTGGCCAAGGCCGACCGGGTGCTGGTGGACGCACCGTGTTCCGGTTTGGGCACCTTGCGCCGCAGCCCGGACGTGAAGTGGCGGCAGACCCCACAGCAAGTGGAGGAGCTGGCAGCGTTGCAGGGGCGCATTCTGGCCAGCGCAGCCCGGTTGGTCAAAACCGGTGGACGCTTGGTGTACGCCACTTGTAGCCTGTTGGAGCAAGAAAACGAGGCCGTGGCACAAGCTTTTGCCCAAACCCACCGCGATTTTGAAGCTGTGCCGGTATCTGAATTGTTACAGCAGGCTGGGCTCGAGTCCGAAGCCGTTGCCAGCTTGTGCCAAAACGGCTACTTGCGCCTGTGGCCGCACCTGCACGGCACCGATGGTTTTTTTGCCGCTGTGTGGCGACGCAAGTTTTGAAGCCCAGCGCCCCTTTGACGCAACGCAACCCAGAGCCAATTTCCGAAAATGCGTAGGGGCAAGCGTTTGCTTGTGGCCTGCGCGCGGCCTAGAATGAAATGCCCCGTTGTGTTGGGCTTTTTGTTCTCTAAAGGTAGTACATGTCTGGATTGGAATCGGGCGTTGGCTTGATGGTGGATTTTTTGATCCACGGTTTGAGTGGGTTGGTGTGGTGGCAGGTGTTGTTGGTGGCGTTGGCGTTCACACACGTCACCATTGTGAGTGTGACGCTGTACCTGCACCGCTGTCAGGCGCACCGTGCGCTGGAGCTGCACCCGGCGGTATCGCATTTTTTCCGCCTGTGGTTGTGGATGAGCACCGGCATGCTCACCAAGGAGTGGACAGCGGTACACCGCAAACACCACGCCAAATGCGAGCAAGAAGGCGATCCGCACAGCCCACAAATTTTTGGCATCAAAAAAGTGTTTTGGGAAGGTGCGGAGCTGTACCGCGCCGAAGCCGACAACGCCGAAACTGTGCAGCGTTTTGGCCATGGCACCCCCGACGACTGGATGGAGCGCAACGTTTACAGCCGCCATTCGCGTTTGGGCATTGTTATCATGCTGGCGCTGGATGTGGCATTGTTTGGTGCGCTGGGTTTGGCGGTGTGGGCGGTGCAAATGGCTTGGATTCCCATTTGGGCCGCTGGGGTGGTCAATGGCATCGGTCACTACTGGGGTTACAGCAACTTTGAGGCCGCCGATGCCAGCACCAATCTGGTGCCTTGGGGCATCATCATTGGTGGCGAGGAATTGCACAACAACCACCACACTTACCCCACATCGGCCAAATTTTCGGTCAAGCCGTATGAGTTTGACATTGGCTGGATGTACATCAGCGTTTTGGCCAAGTTGGGCCTGGCCCGCGCCAAAAAGACCCCGCCCAAACTGGCGTTTGGTGCCGTGCAGCCGGTGGCGGACGAAAAAACCCTCGAAGCCATCATCACCAACCGTTATGAAGTGATGGCGCGTTACGCCCGCCAGATGCGTGTGACCGTGCAAGCCGAGCTGGACGCGCTTCAGGCCAAAAGCGCCGATGTGTCGCGCCTAGAAGCCGTGCGCCGCTGGTTGCACCGCGACGACGACAAAGTCCCCGCCAAATACAAAGCCAAGGTGGAACTGGTGCGTGCCCAGCACCCTGCGTTGGCCCAGATGCACGCCATGCGCGAGGAACTGCGCCAGTTGTGGTCTAACACCACCTTGACGCGCGACCAACTGGCCAAGAACCTGCAAGCGTGGTGCCGCCGCGCCGAAGAAAG
>JBLIZX010000326.1:0-4354 GCA_048860285.1 Macromonas sp.
ACGCCGTCGCGGTCGCGCACAAATTCGTGCCCGGCTTGGCGCTGGCCGCTGGCAAACACTTGGTCGTCCAACGTGAGGATGTGGGCAGCGGTTTGCGCAGGCAGCAGTTCGTGGTCGGTGTGGCCGATGATGTCGTCTATGGTGCGCCCGTACAACTGGGCCACACGTTCGTTGGCGTAGAGGTAAGTGCGGTCTGGCCCTTTGACGTAAATGTGGGCATCCACGTTGCTCAGGATGGTGTCGAGCAGTTCACGGTGGGCCCGCAGTTCGTTTTCTGCCGCTTCTTGGGCGGTAATGTCGGTAGAAATACCGCACAAACCCACGATGTGGCCGTCCTCGTTGTGCAGCGGCACTTTGATGGTGAGAAAGCTGCGACTTTGCTGGTGTTCGCCCACGGTACGTGTTTCGCGCACGGTCAGCGCTTGGCCATTTTGCACGACGTGGTGGTCGTTGGCAGCCACCTGGGCGTAGTCGCAGGCGGACAAGAAATCACGGTCATCGCGCCCCACAATGTGTTCAGGGGCCAGTCCAAACAGTTCGCCCACCTGCGGGTTGACGTAGGTGTAGCGGCCTTGCACGTCTTTGGTGTAGATGTAGGCCTGCACGTTGTCCAGTACGGTGCGCAGTTGGAGCAGTTCGGTGTTCACGGTCGACCTGTCGGGCAGAATGGGAAAGCTGCTATCTTACGCGCTGGCATTGTGGACGCTTAAAAAGTTATCCACAGATTCTGTGTGTAACTTTGGTGACGTGGCCGCGCCCACCACGCCCAGGGTGCTTGCCGTTGGCCACTAGGGCTGGGGTGAAATGAGCGTGTTCGCCACTAGCGGTAGTTGGCCGACACGCTTTGCTGCCGAGGATCGGTGCGGGGTGGGCTACTGGAAAACTCGAGTCCCCACAAACTGCCTAAAAAATAGGCAATTTGTTGGCTCTGTCGCTCAAACAGGTTGCCACGGGAACGATACCCTATACTTTGCGCGTGACATGCCGCTAAAACTCAAGAAAAAACACGATTTTTATGGTTCGTCTCAGCTTAACCGCCAAAACCGTGTTGGTCACTTCCTTGGTGGCGCTGTTGGTGGTGGGGGTAACCGTACTGATTCACCGCGCGTTTGAGCGATTGCACCACAGGTTGGAAGACATTGTCAGTGTGCAACTGGAGCAGCTGATGAGCTCGGTGCGGTTGGTGCAAAAAACCGAGTCTTTCGTCAGTTTGGGTTTGGTGTTGGTGCACTCATCCACCCACAACCAACGTCGTCAAGCACTGATCGATTTTCAAGACCAATTGGCTTGGTCGGACAAGATGAGCCACGATTTGTGGTTAGAGCACGCGTCCCCCGATTTTGTGGAGCGGTTGCGCACGCAGCATCGCCAATTGGCCGACAACATGCAAGCCCTCAATGCTTTGGTGCGTTTGCGCATTGATGGCGAAGCGTCCCCCGATATGGAGTTGCGTATCCGTGCGTTGTCGGATGAAAACCGCGAATTGGCCAACAAGCTCTCGGTGATGGTGGGGTACGTGGCCGCCTCCACCCGCAGCCAGTTGACCCAACACAATGTGCAATTGGCGGCGGAGGTCAAGCAACAACAGCGTTATCTGGTGGGATTGGCGGTGTTTGTGTTGTTGTCGGTGGTGTTGAGTGGGGTGTATTTTGAATGGCGGTTGGTGCGCCGCATTTTGCGTTTGCAATATGCGTTGCGGCATCCTCAAGTGCAAGCGAGCGACCTGCGTTTGACGGGCCGCGATGAATTGGCCCAATTGGGCCACACGGTGGGACAGTACGTTGTGCGTATTCAAGCCCAAGAAGCGCAACTGCGCCGCATCAACGACGATCTGGTTTTTTTGGCCGAGCACGATCCGCTGACGCAATTGGCCAACCGGCGCCATTTCAACGCGGCAGCCCAGCGGTTGTTGCAGCACAGCACGCTGCCCTTGTGCGTGGTGATGGGCGATATCGACCATTTCAAACGCGTCAACGATGGGTATGGTCACGCAGTGGGAGACGTGGCCTTGGTGCATGTGGCGCGCCAGATTGCCGCCGGTTTACGTGCCAACGACGTGCTGGCCCGCTTTGGCGGTGAGGAGTTCGCCGCCATCTTGCCGGTGCACCATTTGGAGCAGGGGCAGGAAGTGGTGGATCGCATCCGTGCCCACATTGCCCAGCAGCCGCTGGTTTTGGCCGATGGCCGTTCTTTGCCGCTGACGTTGAGTTTTGGTTTGGCGATGATTGAACAAGTGCCGCTGGCGGCATCCACCGACGCGCAGCGCATCTTGCTGCTGATCAATGAAGCCATACGCTTGGCCGACGATGCGCTGTACCAAGCCAAGGCATCGGGGCGCAACTGTGTGCGTCTGGCACCTGGGGCGCTGAACGCCCAAGTTTTTGTGGGGGAGCTGTGATGCGGGGGTATGCAGGTTTTTGGCGTGCTGGTTGGCTCCGTCGGGTGTGGATGCTGTGGCTGTGGTGTTGCGTCAGCGGTGCGGCGTTGGCGAACGACCAGTTGCGTATTGGCATTCAACTGGAGCCGCCGGGGTTGGATCCGACCAGCACCGCTGCGGCCACGGCGGGCGAAATTACCTACGCCAACGTATTTGAAGGGCTGACGGTGGCGGATGGGAAAGGCCAGTTGCGCCCGCGTCTGGCCACAGGTTGGACGCTGTCGCCCGATGGTTTGCGCTACGAGTTCCATTTGCGCGAGGGCGTGCATTTTCACGATGGCACGGCCTTCAACGCGGCAGTGGCAGTTTGGAGCTTGCAGCGCATTTTGCAGCCCTCTGCCCAGAACCCGCAGCGTGAATGGTTCACCAAGATCCGCAGCGTGCAGGCCGAGGGGCCCAACAAACTGGTGGTGCAGTTGTCCAGCCCCGACGCTCTGCTGCCCTTTGCATTGGCGTTGCCAGCGGCGGTGATGGTGCACCCCGACACAGCGGCCAGCAACGCCACCCACCCCGTGGGCACCGGGCCGTTCCGGTTTGTGCGCTGGCACAAAACCCGTTTGGTGCAATTGGAGCGTCAGTCGCGTTACTGGGGCAAGCGTCCTGTGTTGCGTCAGGTGCAGTTTCTGTTCTTGCACAGCACCGCCGAAACCGAAAACATGTTGGCCGAAGGCTTGGTGGATGGTCTCAACAGCGTGACCAAATTCACGCAGCATTTCACGCTACGCCCCGACTACCGTTTGCAGCACCGGTTGTTTGAAAGCAAGATGATTCTGGCCATCAACAACGCGCGCCCGCCGTTCAACGATGTGCGGGTGCGTCGCGCACTGTCGCACGCCATCAACCGCGAGCAGATGAGCACCCTGTACGGTGCCGATTTGAAAGGTCGTGTGATTGGCAGCCATTTTTCGCCATCGCACCCGGCTTACGTCGATTTGGCGCAGCGTTACCCCTACGACCCCGAGCGTGCGCGCACTTTGCTGGCACAGGCCGGTGTGCGCAAAGGGCACCTGCTGGCGCTGCTGGTGCCCCCCACCGACTATGGCCGTTACGGCGGTCTGATGGTGGCATCCGATCTGGAGGCGGTGGGCTTTCGCGTTGAATTGGTGCCCACGGACTGGGAGCGTTGGATGAACCAAGTGTTCAAGCAAAGAGACTACGAGCTCACCCTCATCATGCACGTGGAACCGATGGATTTGAACATTTACGCCCGTGACGGTTACTATTTCAACTACCAAAACACCACCTTCAAAGACATTTGGCACCAAGTGTTGGCCGCGCGCGATCAATCCGAACTGTACCGCCTGCTGGGAGCGGCGCAGCGTCAGGTGGCCGAGGATGCAGTGAATGTGTTTTTGTTCATGCGCCCTGAAAGAAACCTGATGCACAAAGATTTGAGGGGCATGTGGGAAAGCAGTCCTATCCCTTCTTTTGTGCTGGAAGATTTGTACTGGGCTAAATAGCCGTGGCGTTAGCGTGGGCGCTGGCCGTGGCAGGCCAGTTCAATTGTTGCTGGCTGACAAAGTGGCGTTCCTGCCCAGTCACGGGGTCGGTGAAGCGCACCGAGCGCGCCAGCAGGCGCAGCGGTTCGGTAAAGTCTTCGAGCTCACCAGGGGCGCGCCGCACGGTGGGGTAGAACTGGTCGCCCAGCAGCGGCAGGCCCAGGCCGTGCATGTGTACGCGCAGTTGGTGGCGCTTGCCGGTCACGGGTTCAAGTTGGTAGCGTGCCCAAGCGCCGCGCTGCTCCAGCAGGTGGATGTGGGTTTCGCTGTTGTGGGGCAGGTTCTCGTGCGGCAGGGCTTCGCGCATCTTGTAGAAAGCGTCTTCTTGCTCCAGGATGTGGCTGCGCCGGGTGTGCGGCCAGGTCAGGTGGGGCGCGGCGGGGGCGATGGCTTCGTAGGTCTTGCCGATGCGCCGTTC
>JBLIZX010000327.1:0-5154 GCA_048860285.1 Macromonas sp.
GCTGGCGTTGTCCAGCGCGTCTTCACGCCGTTCCACATCGACCGAGAAACGGTGTGCGCCCGCGTGCCACGTGTTGCCCCACCAGTAGTTGGTGATCTCGGTGTCGGTGCGGTAGGGGCTAGGGGCGGTTTCGTAGCGGTCTTTGCTTTGGCTGACCCGCACTTGTGTGCCGTAATGTTCATTCCAGCGCGCAGACCAATTCAAACCCAACACCTGCAAGTGGTTGGTGGTGCGGTCGTCACGCTTGGAACCTGATACGTCGTAATCGCCGTCCACCTCGTTGCGCAAGGCGGTGAGTTCGAGCCGCTGCCCTTTGGCGACGGCCCAGCCCAAGCGGGCCGACACGGCGGTGCTGTCGTAGCCGTCGTCGTCCATCGGGCCGGTCACGGGTTTGGCGTTGCAGCCATCGGAACGCTCGCGCGTCACACCCAACGCGTAGTCCACCGCACCGCTGGCCCCGCTCAAGGCCACATCCAACTGACGCGTGCCGTGTGACCCCATGCCCAACGCCACCGACGGCGCAAAGCCTGCTTCACCTTTGCGGGTGATGATTTGAATGACCCCGCCAATGGCATCGGAACCGTACACCGCCGCCGCTGGGCCGCGCAGCACTTCCACGCGCTCAATTTGCGACAACGGGATCGCGTTCCAGCTGGCCCCACCGCTGCCGGATTGGGTATCGACGCGCACACCATCGATCAGCACCGCCGTAAAGCGCGGCTCAGCACCGCGCACATACACGCTGGTGGTGGCCGCCGGGCCGCCGTTGCGGGTGATGGAAATGCCGGACAAACGGTCCAGCACATCGGCCAGGCCGGTGGCACCACTGCGGGCTATGGTGTCTCGGTCGATGATGGACACATCGGCCACCACATCGCTCAAAGGCTGTTCGGTGCGGGTGGCGGTGACCACCGTTTCGGACAGCGCCGTGGCTGCAGGAGAAACGGAAGAAGATTGGGCCCAGACGGGCACGGACACAGCAGCGCCAATACCGGCAGCCAATGGCAACGCCGCCCACAACGGGGAGCGCACAACAGATGGTTTCATGACAAACAAACAAACATGCAGCCCTCACCGCCTTCCCCGACAGTGCATGGGCGTTACAGCGGCACGCTAGCGCGCACCACCCCCTTGTTGGCCGGTATCCGGGCTGACGGAGACAACCTGCGTCGCCTTCCCAGACGCGCAAACGCGCCCAGTGGCTGGGAGACACAAGCGGGGCATTGCCAACAGCAACACCCGTCCGCTTACCGTTGCGGGGGCAGCGCTGGTTAGAAAACGGCCTGACAAGGCCGGGTTTTCCTCCAGATTCCCGTTGAACTGCAACGCGCAGAAACCGCGCTGCGAGCACCAACAACGCGTTGGATTGTAGCCGCCTGCCCCACACCAAACTGACACCCCTGCCAAACCCTTCAACACAGCACAGCAACGCCCTACAATCATGCTCAAATGGCCGCCCAGACTTACATCGATCAAATCAGCGAGCGCGTGGAGCGCCTGTTGCAACGCCATACCGAGCTGCAACAGCGCAACGCCGCACTGGAACAACAATTGCAGCGCGTCACGCAAGAGCGTGACCAATTGCAGCAACAAGCCCAGCACGCCAGCGTGCGGCTGGAGGCTTTGTTGCAACGTCTGCCCCCGTTGGCCGCAGGAGCGCCCACGCCATGAGCCACCCCGGCAGCGCGTTCAAGCAAATCACGGTGCACATCATGGGCCAGACCTATGTGTTGGCCTGCCCCGTGGATGGCGAAGCCCCATTGCAACAAGCGGTGCAGCGCGTCAACCACGTCATGTTGGGCATCCGTGATGCGGGCAAAGTGCGCACGCGTGACCGCATCAGCGTGTTGACTTCGGTGAATTTGGCGTTTGAACTGACGCAGGCCGAAGCCGCTGAGCGCGAGGCCAGCCGCTTGGCCACGCAACAACTCCACACCGAAGCCAAGCTGCAAACCCTGCTGGCGCGTCTGGACGCTGCACTGGCCCGCTGAACACGCCTTGGCGCAGCGGCGCTACAATCCAAGCTGTCTGCCACAGCTGCCGGGTTTTATATTTCCTTGAACCAATGCTCTTTGAGCCCGGGCTTGGTACATTGCGCAGTGGGTGCGATCGTCTCGCGTCAGACGAACCCGAAGCTGCGTTGCCCTCGCCCACCTGAACCCCCGGTTCAGGATGACGGCTCGGCCCTGATGGCAGACACCCTTCGCTTTCATGGCGTTGTCAACGCCTCACGCCGCCGGGCTGCCCATGCACCCGGCGTTGTTGTTTTTGCCCTGCCGTTTCTTGTTTTTTTCTGGAGCGTTTCAAGCCATGCTGGAACCTGTGTTGATGCTGCAACTGGTGGCTTTGGGGATGTGTACAGGTTTTCTGGCTGGGCTGCTGGGTATTGGTGGCGGCATGGTGTTGGTGCCATTTATCGCCATCATCGTGGCCGAGCGCGGCGCAGCGCCCGATCTGGCCATCAAAATGGCGATTGCCACCGCCATGTCCACCATCGTGTTCACGTCCATTTCCAGTGTGCGAGCGCACCACAAGCGCGGCGCGGTGCGCTGGGACATTGTGGTGCGGCTGGCCCCGGGCATTGTGCTGGGCGCGGCACTGGCCAGCATGGGGATTTTTTCGGTGCTCAAAGGCAGTTGGCTGGCGTTGGTGTTTGCCGGGTTCGTGGGGTTTTCGGCCACGCAAATGCTGCTCGACAAGAAACCGGCCCCCACCCGCACCCTGCCTGGCACGCCGGGGTTGCTGGGCGCGGGCGGAGCCATCGGCATGTTGTCGGGGTTGGTGGGTGCCGGTGGGGGCTTCATCAGCGTACCGTTCATGACGTGGTGCAACGTGGCCATCCACAACGCGGTGGCCACCAGCGCAGCACTGGGCTTTCCGATTGCACTGGCCAATACTGTGGGTTATGTGCTGGCGGGGCAAGGGATGGCGGGGTTGCCCGATGGCGCATTGGGCTATGTGTACCTGCCGGCGCTGGGTGTGATTGCCTGCGCCAGCGTGTTGATGGCCCCGGTGGGTGTGCGCGCAGCGCACGCCTTGCCGGTCAAGCCGCTCAAGCGCGTTTTTGCGGGCATTTTGTATGTGCTGGCCGCCTACATGCTGTACCAAGGCCTCAAAGCCTAGAAAAAGCACAAAAAAACCGAACCGCTTCCCGTAAAGCCCCGCCTTTGCGATTAGCATGCCAAGTCCGTACCTGCGGCAGTGCTGCGGGTGCGGCATGTATCAACCTTACCAGGATTTTCAACATGGCCACTACCGCAAAAAAAGCCCCCGCCGCTGCACCTGCCGCCAAGCGCACTCCCAGCGCCGCTTTCATGAAGCCGTTGACCCCCAGCGCCCAGCTGGCCGCCATCGTGGGCAAAGACCCGTTGCCGCGCACTGAAGTGACCAAGAAGGCTTGGGCATACATCAAAGAACACAACCTGCAAGACACCGCCGACAAGCGCATGATCAACGCCGATGCCAAGCTGAAGGACATTTTCCAAAAGCCCCAAGTGTCGATGTTTGAAATGACCAAGTTGCTCAACCAGCACTTGTCCTAAGCCAGACACCACGTCTGCCTTGCATTGGCAAACCGACCTTGGGTCGGTTTTTTTATGGCTGGCGTGGTTGGGGCGGCTTGAATCCGCCCAAATCACCGAGGTCAAATTCCAAAGGTGGCAGGTTGAGCGCACCACTGTCGGCGGTGCTGGGGGCCGGTGCGACGGTGGCCGCTGGTGCAGCGACATCGGACGGGTTGTTGTTGACCAGCGGGGTAAAGTCCAAATCCAGCATCGGACTGTCGTTGGCAGCGCCAGCGGATGGCGCGGAGGCCACCACAGGCGGTTCTGTGCTGGGGGGTGCGGGTGTGGACGGGGTCTCAAATTCATGCACGCTCAGCCAGTCGGACATCTGGATGGCCTCGGGCTGTGCCAGCGCCGCAGGAGCTTCGGGCGATTCAGCCGCGACGAGAGGACTGTCCGCTGTCCGCAAAGCCACCGATGGCAGCCGATCTGTGACGGGCAATGGCACAGGTGCAGCCGTTGGCGCACCGGTAGGAACGCTCCATGGCGCAACCTCGCTATGGGCCAAGTGGGTGTGGATTTGGCACAACCACAGCGCCTCTTGCAGGCTGTGCAAAGTGCGCACTTGCAGCGGGGGTGTTTCCGCCAACAAAGCCCGGGTCAGCCAATCCAGCGCCGCTGGGGTCGGCCACAGGCGCGAGAGCTGTTGCATGAACGCGGTGTCGTCCTCCAGACCTGCGGCGTTGTGGCCCACCGTCGCCATATCGGGCAGGGCGCTGCCGTAATGGTGTTGGTAGACGTTGTGCGCTTGGGCCACGGCCACACCGTCTTGGCTGGCGGTGGCCAGTTCGGCCCACCAAAGGTACGGCAGTTCGCTGGCCAGCGGGTGCTGTTCAATGAACTGGGCCAACAAGTCGATGGCATCGGTATCTTGGCCCAAACCCTCAAAAAAGGCCACTTTGTCGGCCAGGTGCAGCAAGTCGTTCAACGTCACAGCGATGCGTTGGGGTGTGGGCTCTGGGGTGTCTTCTTGCACTTCCAATCCGCTGACGGCGGTGCCGGACAAATCGTGCGGGGTCGCCGCTGCGGGTTGTGGCGTGGGCTGCTCCGGCAGCACAGAGGTTTCCGGGGCCGCCACAGCGGCTTTTTGGCCAGGCAGCCACCACGGCTGGGACGTGCCACTGGCGCTGCTGGCAGGGGTGTTGCGACGTTGCCACAGCACCACCAGAGCGCCTGCCAAGACCACCACCAACCCCGACAACGTGTACAGCAACGTTGGCGACCCTGTCGATGAAGGAGTGTTTTGTGCCTGTGTCAATTGGGCGTTGACCACTTCCATTGAGCGGCGCAATTGGGCTTGTTCTTCGCGCAGACGTTGCAGTTGACGCTGCAATTGGGCCGCGTCGTGTTCTTCGCTGGTGGGAGCGGTGGCGGTAGTGGGTGGAGCTGTGGCTGTTGTCTCTTGTGGGGGTTGGGCTGCTGTGGTTGGCAGCGTCAGCGGGTCAAGTTGCAAGCGCGCACCGTCTTGGCTGGGTGGTGCGGGCAACTCGGGCAACGCATCGGGCGCAGGTGGGCGAACAGTGTTGTCGCCATCAGGGCGAGAAGATCCCACCGCCACCGCACGCGCTGCGGGTTTGAATTTGCTTGGCAC
>JBLIZX010000328.1:0-2607 GCA_048860285.1 Macromonas sp.
TACCACTTGCGCCACCACTTCGCCGCCTTGCGTGGCCACTTGGCTGGCTTGGTGGGCCAACTCGTTGGCTTCGCGGGCGTGTTCGGCATTTTGCTGCACGTGGACGTTGAGTTGCTCCATCGATGCCGCCGTTTGTTGCAAGGCGCTGGCTTCTTGCTCGGTGCGGGCCGACAAATCGTTGTTGCCTTGGGCGATTTCGGCGCTGGCGCGGGCCACGTTGTCGGCATCCACCCGCACGGTTCTGACCAACCCCGAGAGGTGTTGCTGCATGGCGGACAGCGCGTCCATCAAACGGCCAATTTCGTTGGTGCCGTGTGCGGGGCAAGTGACGGTCAAATCGCCTTGCGAAACGGCGGTGGCCACCCGAACCGCCTGTTCCACCGGCACGGTGATGCTGCGCACAAACAGCCACGCCAACCACAGTGCCCCCAGCAAGCCCGCCAGTTGCAACAACAAAATCCAAGCGATGCTGCGTTGCAGGTGACCGACGCGGCGTTCCAGTTCGTGCTCCAGCACGACCATCGAAGCACCGCTGAACTGGTACACCGTGTCGATGGAGCGGGTAAATTCATCAAAGTATTGCGTGGCAGGGTATGTCAGCGCAGGCGCGTTGATGAGTTGTTGGTCTGCCAGTGTCAGGGTTTTTTCCACTTGTTCGGTTACAAGACGTGCAGGCTGGGCCAACGCCGCTTGAAAGCTGGCGTTGAGGTGAAGCGCGTGGTTGGTCTGCGTCATCATCTCGGTGTGCAGTTCTTGAGCGCGGTCGCGCAGCCCCATCAACACACCTTTGCCTTGTGGTGGCAAGTCGGCTTTGGTCAAAAAGCCACTGCCCATGGCCCGCATGATGCCCAGCTTTTCGGTCAACCAAGGAACATGGACAAATGTGGCCTGCATCAGGTCGTAAGTGTCCATCTGGTCGTCC
This sequence comes from Macromonas sp., assembly GCA_048860285.1. Classification (GTDB taxonomy): domain Bacteria; phylum Pseudomonadota; class Gammaproteobacteria; order Burkholderiales; family Burkholderiaceae_C; genus Macromonas_A. The sequence continues at coordinate 923 of JBLIZX010000328.1, forward strand.
AGCGTCAGGCCAAATTCGTCCATCAAATCGGCGTTGAAACCCAACACTTGGGCGATCAAACGGGTGTGGCGTTGGGTACTTTCTGCCGCACTCCACTGCCCAGCGGCCACGCCCTGTTCCACCGTGCTCCATTGCCGCTTGAGCTCAGCCCACGTGGTCATCAAGGCGGGCTGAGCTTGGGCGCGAGCCAGCGCATCGTCCACCGCGTTGATGGCTTGGTTCACGTTGTCGCGCACAGCTGGGCGGCGCTGACGCATGGCCTCGTTGCCCGACAACATCCCCGAGGACAAGCCCCGGTGCTGCTGGGCAAACTGCACCACTTTTTGCAAGGCCATCAATGGGCCAAAGCCACGCACTTCGTTCTGTGCAATGCGAATTTGGTGCAGCGATTTTTGCACGTGCAAGAATGTGGGCACCGCCGCCATGAGCAACGCAATCAGGCCCAAGACCACAAACTTGCGGGACAAACTCAGGCGATCCAGTAAAGACATGGGTAAGACTCCAAACACGCTGCACAAGGCTTGTATCTTACCGGCAGGTTACCAGCTTGCGCGGAAAGCCTCGCCGTTCACGGAGGGGATGGACAGCGCGGAGGCGCAGCCGTCCTGTAAATTTGGGGCTGGACTGTCGCGCACGAACGTAGAATGAACACTGTGCCACGCCTCCAATCCTTCCAATACGAACTGCGCCCCAACGGCCAGCAAACGCGCCAGATGCGCCGCTTTGCCGGCGCGTGCCGTTTCGTGTTCAACGAGGCACTGGCGTTGCAGCAGGAGCGACGTGCAGCCGGTGAAAAGAGGCTCACTTACGCCCAACTGTGCCAAACCCTGACGACCTGGAAAAAGCAACCGGATCTGCTTTGGCTCAACGACGCGCCCAGCCAGCCGCTGCAACAAGCCCTGAAAAACCTAGAGCGCGCCTACACCAATTTCTTCGAGAAGCGCGCAGCCTTTCCCCGTTTCAAGAAAAAGGGCCAGTCCGAGAGCTTTCGCTACCCGCAAGGCTTTCAACTTGATCAGGCCAATGGCCGCATCTTTCTGCCCAAGCTGGGCTGGATGAGGTTGCGCCTGTCGCGTCCGGTGTTGGGTACCCTCAAAAACGCCACCGTCAGTTTGCGCGCGGGCAAGTGGTTCGTCAGCATTCAGACCGAGCGCGAGGTGGAGCGCCCTGTTCCGCAAGCCAGCAGTGCCATCGGCATCGACGTGGGCATTGCCCGCTTTGCCACCTTCAGCGACGGCGACTTCCTCGAACCGCTTAACAGCTTCAAACGCCACCAAGTGCGGTTGGCCCGTTACCAGCGGCGCATGAGCCGCAAGGTCAAATTCAGCAGCAACTGGAAAAAAGCCAAGGCCAAAGTCCAGCAGCTTCATGTCCGGATTGCCCACTGCCGCAACGACTTTTTGCACAAAGCCACGACAGCGATCAGCCAAAACCATGCGCTCGTCTGTATTGAGGATTTGCAGGTGGGCAACATGTCCAAGTCAGCAAAGGGCGATTGCAACAAACCGGGCAAGAACGTCAAAGCCAAGTCGGGCCTGAACCGTTCCATCATGGATCAAGGCTGGTACGAATTTCGCCGCCAATTGACGTACAAGCTGGAGTGGTCGGGCGGGATGCTGGTGGCGGTGCCTCCGCACCACACCAGCCGCACCTGCCCGTGCTGCGGGCACATATCGCCGGATAAT
>JBLIZX010000329.1:0-6672 GCA_048860285.1 Macromonas sp.
CATTTTCCGCCTCAGCGGCTTGTTGCTGGCGCTGTTTGCGCCGTAAAGGGGTGCCCATTAGGTAAATCACCAACCCCGCTGGCACAAAACCGTAAAGAAACAGCGTCACAATAGCACTCAGAATGCCACCGCTGCTGTGCAAGGCCTCTGCCACTGCCATCATCACGGCCACGTACAACCAGCCAATCACAATCAGATACATTTATACAACCGTCATCAAGTCGTCATCGCAATACATGGCGGGCCTGCGTGCCCTCACCGCTGATGCGCTGGCATTTAACTACAAATTGGAGAACGCATGAGTATGGATTCCTCTTCTTGGTTGCAATCGGCCCAAGAATTTCAGAAAAACGCCATGCAGCAGTGGCAGCAACTGTTGCAGGGCGCGCCCCTGTCGGCCCCCCCCATGTGCAACTTTGGCATGCCAGTGGACGCGGCGGGCAACCTCAATGAATTGTTGAGCAAAGTGGCTGGCACCACCGTTAAGGTGGAACAAGCCAAACTGACCGAAATTCAGAGCGAGTACCTCAAAGAACTGGCGGCGCTGTGGAACCAAGGTTTGCAAGCCAAGCTACAGCACAAAGACCGTCGTTTTTCCGGCGAAGCATGGGAGCAAAACCCCATGTCTGCGTACTCCGCTGCGCTGTACCTGCTCAATGCACGCAGCCTGATGGCGTTGGCCGAGGCGGTGGAAGGTGATGCCAAGACCAAGGCCCGTGTGGCCTTTGCGGTGCAGCAGTGGATCGATGCCAGCGCCCCGAGCAACTTTTTGGCATTGAACGCCGACGCGCAAAAGAAAGCCCTCGACACCAAAGGCCAGAGCATCGCCCAAGGCATCAAGAACCTGCTGCAAGACATGCAGCAAGGCTTTATCTCGATGACCGACTACAGCGCGTTCGAGGTCGGCCAGAACATCGCCAACACCGAAGGCGCGGTGGTGTACGAAAACGACCTGTTCCAGCTCATCGAATACAAACCGCTGACCGGCAAGGTGTACGAGCGCCCATTCCTGATGGTGCCGCCCTCCATCAACAAGTTCTACATCTTGGACTTGCAGCCCGGGAACTCCTTCATCCGCTACGCGGTGGAGCAAGGTCAGCACACTTTTGTGGTGAGCTGGCGCAACGCCGACCAGTCGTGTGCGCACAAAACGTGGGACAACTATATCGAAGACGGCGTGATCCGCGCCATCGACACCGTGCGCGAAATCACCGGTGCCGACACCATCAACACGCTGGGCTTCTGCGTGGGCGGCACCATGCTGGGCACCGCGCTGGCGGTGCTGGCCGCGCGTGGCGACACCTCGGTCAACAGCGCCACCTTCCTGACCACGCTGCTCGATTTCACCGATTCCGGCGTCATCAACGTCTTCATCGACGAGACCTCCGTCAAGTTCCGCGAGATGCAGTTTGCCCACGGCGGCCTGTTGCCGGGCCGCGATTTGGCCACCACTTTCAGCTTTTTGCGCCCCAACGACTTGGTGTGGAACTACGTGGTGGGCAACTACCTCAAGGGCGAAACCCCGCCGCCATTCGATCTGTTGTACTGGAACAGCGACAGCACCAACCTCCCCGGCCCGTACTACGCCTGGTACCTGCGCAACGCCTACCTTGAAAACAACCTCATCAAGCCCGGCAAGCTCACGGTGTGCGGCGAGAAAATCGACTTCAGCCAAGTCAAGTTGCCGGTGTACCTGTACGGCTCACGCGAAGACCACATTGTGCCGATCGGCGGTGCCTACGCCTCCACGCAAGTGCTGCCCGGCCCCAAGCGTTTCGTGATGGGTGCTTCGGGCCACATCGCTGGCGTGATCAACCCCGCCAGCAAAGGCAAGCGTTGCCATTGGATTGCGCCCGACAACAGCTTCCCCGTGGATGTGAACGACTGGATCGCCAGCGCCACCGAGCACAAAGGCAGCTGGTGGACCGATTGGAGCAATTGGCTCAAGGCGCAATCGGGCAAACAGGTGGCCGCGCCCAAGGGCTATGGCAACGGCAAGTTTGCGGTGATTGAGGCGGCTCCGGGCCGTTATGTCAAGGCCAAAGCCTGATTACAAGAAAACTGACATTAAACTGACGTTTGGTGTAAGCACTGGGTTATCATTTCACTAAAGAATTTCGTTTCATCCACAACAGAGGAGTCACTCATGGAAGATATCGTTATCGTCGCCGCCGCCCGCACCGCTGTGGGTAAATTTGGTGGTAGCTTGGCCAAGGTGTCCGCACCCGAACTGGGCGCTACCGTCATCAAAGCCTTGCTGGAACGCACCGGCGTGGCCGCAGACCAAATCGGCGAAGTCATCATGGGCCAAGTACTGGCCGCTGGTGCAGGCCAAAACCCGGCCCGTCAGGCCATGATGAAGGCCGGGATTGCCAAAGAAACCCCAGCCCTGACCATCAACGCCGTGTGCGGCTCGGGCCTGAAGTCCGTTATGCTGGCCGCGCAAGCCGTGGCGTGGGGCGACAGCGAGATCGTGATTGCTGGTGGCCAAGAAAACATGTCGGCCAGCGGCCACGTGGTGCCAGGCAGCCGCGATGGCCAGCGCATGGGCGATTGGAAGATGGTTGACACCATGATCCACGACGGTTTGACCGATGCGTACGCCAAGTACCACATGGGCATCACCGCCGAGAATGTTGCCAAAGAATTCGGCATTACCCGCGAAGCGCAAGATGCGCTGGCACTGGCCAGCCAGCAAAAGGCCGCTGCCGCACAGGATGCTGGTAAGTTCGCCGATGAGATCGTGCCCGTGGTGATTCCGCAGCGCAAGGGCGACCCGGTGGTATTTGCCGCCGACGAGTTCATCAACAAGAAAACCAATGCCGACGTGCTGGCTGGCCTCAAGCCCGCTTTTGACAAGGCCGGTACCGTGACCGCAGGCAACGCCTCTGGCATCAACGACGGTGCTGCCGCTGTGATGGTGATGAAGGCCAGCAAGGCCGCCGAACTGGGTCTGAAGCCGCTGGCCAAAATCAAGAGCTTTGGCACCACGGGTTTGGACCCGGCCATCATGGGCATGGGCCCGGTGTCCGCTTCCAAAAAGGCGCTGGAGCGCGCTGGCTGGAGCGTGGGCGATGTCGATCTGTTCGAACTGAACGAAGCCTTTGCCGCACAAGCCTGTGCCGTCAACAACGAACTGGGTGCCGACCCAGCCAAAGTCAACGTCAACGGTGGTGCGATTGCCATTGGTCACCCGATTGGCGCGTCCGGTTGCCGCATTCTGGTCACCCTGTTGCATGAAATGCAGCGTCAAGATGCCAAGAAGGGCTTGGCTGCGCTGTGCATCGGCGGTGGCATGGGCGTGGCTTTGGCCGTGGAACGCTGATTTTCTTTTTTCATACAACAACTCATTTCAACAGGAGCAAACATGAGTCAAAAAGTAGCTTACGTCACCGGCGGCATGGGTGGCATTGGTACCGCCATTTGCCAACGCCTGCACAAGGACGGTTTCAAGGTCATCGCTGGTTGCGGCCCAACCCGCGACTACCAAAAGTGGCTGGACGAACAACAGGCGCTGGGCTACACCTTTTACGCTTCTGTGGGCAACGTGGCCGACTGGGATTCCACCGTCGAAGCCTTTGCCAAGGCCAAGGCCGAACATGGTGTGATTGATGTGTTGGTGAACAACGCCGGTATCACCAAAGACCGCATGTTCCTGAAGATGACCCGCGAGGATTGGGACGCTGTGATGAGCACCAACCTGGACTCCATGTTCAACGTCACCAAGCAAGTGGTGCCGGACATGGTGGAAAAAGGCTGGGGCCGCATCATCAACATCTCGTCGGTGAACGGTGAAAAGGGCCAAGCCGGTCAAACCAACTACTCGGCCGCTAAGGCCGGTATGCACGGTTTTTCGATGGCGTTGGCGCAAGAGCTGGCCACCAAGGGTGTGACCGTCAACACCGTCAGCCCCGGCTACATCGGTACCGACATGGTCAACGCTATCCGTCCGGACGTGCTGGAAAAGATCGTTGCCACCGTGCCGGTCAAGCGTTTGGGCAAACCCAGCGAAATCGCTTCCATCATCGCTTGGTTGGCCAGCGAAGAGGGCGGTTACGCCACCGGCGCTGACTTCTCGGTCAACGGCGGCTTGCACATGGGCTAATGCGCTGCACAGGTGGGCCTGCGGGCCTGCTTGCAGGTGCTATAAACCACATCCTGCCACACGGCATGGTGTGGTTTTTTATTTTGGATTGCCATGACCCAACACCTCGACACGACATTGTGAAAGTGTGCCAAATCACCGCCTGTGTTTGAATCCTGCCGGGCGCGAGTAGGGTATGGGGTGTGTCGCGGACAGGAATCGAACCTGTAACCCCCAGCTTAGAAGGCTGGTGCTCTATCCGGTTGAGCTACCGCGACATACGAAACACGAGGTATGCAGCTACACGTACCTCATATGAAAACTCCCGACCTGCTGCTTAGAAGGCAGCTGCTCTATCCAGTTGAGCTACAGGCAGAGTGTGAATGAAACAAAGGCCCATCAAGTGGGCCTTTGTTTGTAAGATGTGGTCGGAGCGGCGGGATTCGAACTCGCGACCCTCTGCTCCCAAAGCAGATGCGCTACCAGGCTGCGCTACGCTCCGACGTAAGCTGTCGATTGTATGCCAATGTTTGGCAAACTGACGACCCATTGCCAAAAAAAATAAACCCGATTGCCGTTCGGCGGTTTTTGCGTCCACAGCCCCGACAAAAGACCACAAAACTTTGTCGCAGGGTGTAAAATCAAGCTTTCACGACCAAATGGGCGGGTAATCACCGGCCCATTTTTTTTGGCCGATTCACATTCGGCGACTTTACGTACACAGCAGCAATCGATGACTTGGCAGCAAACCGTTGAGCAAACCGTGACAGGTTTGGGGTATGACTTGGTGGATCTGGAATGGTCAGCGGGTGGTTTGTTACGGGTGACGATAGACCTGCCGTGGGATCCCGCACAAACCCAAGAACAGTTTGTGACCGTAGAGGATTGCGAAAAAGTCACACGCCAGCTCCAGTTTCTGTTGGAAGTGGAAAACGTGGACTACAAACGGCTGGAAGTTGGCTCCCCTGGCATTGACCGGCCGCTGCGCCGCGAAAGCGATTTCCTGCGTTTTGTGGGTGAGGTGGTCGACATCACACTCAAAGCTCCTATCGGGGGCAACGACGGCCAGGTGGCGGCCAACCGCAAAAAGTTCCGGGGCACACTGGAGCGCGCCGAAAACCAGCAAGGCTGGCAACTGGTGTGGAGTGATGAACCCGAACGCAAACCCGGCCAGCGCATTAGCAAAAAAGCCCAGCCCGCGCCTTTGCAAGCGTTGGGTTTCACGCTGGATGAAATCCGAGACGCACGTCTGGCACCCCTGGTGAATTTCAAAGGTCGGTCGGCCAAGTGACGGTACAACCCATTCAATTTAGAACAGCAAAAGTCGGAAAGGTGGCGAGCAAATGAATCGCGAAATGTTGATGTTGATCGAGGCGATCTCGCGTGAAAAGAACGTGGAACGCGATGTGGTGCTGGGTGCGGTGGAGTCTGCGCTGGCATCTGCCACCAAGAAATTGCACAAAGGCGAGGTGGACATCCGTGTTGCCATCAACCCCGACAACGGCAGTTACGAAACCTACCGCCGCTGGTTGGTGGTGCCCGACGAGGCAGGCTTGCAAAACCCCGATGCCGAGGAGCTGATTTCGGACGTACAGGACGATATTCCAGGCATCGAAGTGGGCCACTACATCGAAAAGTTGATCGAAAGCGTGCCGATTGGCCGTATCGGTGCCATGGCGGCCAAGCAGGTGATTTTGCAACGTATCCGCGATGCGGAACGTGAAATGTTGCTCAACGACTTTATGTCGCGCGGCGACAAGATTTTCGTTGGCACGGTCAAGCGTTTGGACAAGGGCGACGTGATTGTTGAAAGCGGTCGTGTTGAAGGTCGCCTCAAACGCAGCGAAATGATCCCGAAGGAAAATTTCCGTACTGGCGATCATGTGCGCGCTGTGATCATGGAAGTGGACTTGACCCTGCGCGGCGCGCCCATTGTGTTGTCGCGTTCAGCCCCCGCGTTCATGGTGGAACTGTTCCGTCAAGAAGTGCCCGAAATCGAACAAGGTTTGTTGTCCATCAAGAGTTGCGCCCGCGACCCTGGATCGCGCGCCAAAATTGCCGTGCAATCGCACGACAAGCGCATCGACCCGATTGGCACCTGTGTGGGCGTGCGTGGTTCGCGAGTCAATGGCGTGACCACCGAATTGGCCGGTGAGCGCGTGGACATTGTGTTGTGGAGCGAAGATCCGGCCCAGTTCGTCATTGGTGCGCTGGCCCCGGCCAACGTGCAGTCGATTGTGGTGGACGAAGAACGTCACGCGATGGACGTGGTGGTGGACGAGGAAAATTTGGCCATCGCGATTGGCCGAGGCGGACAAAACGTGCGGCTGGCTTCCGACCTGACGGGTTGGAAGATCAACATCATGACAGCGGACGAGTCGGCGCAAAAGCAGGCCGAGGAAATGAACCACATCCGCACACTGTTCACGTCGCGTCTGGACGTGGACCAAGAAATCGCGGATATTCTGATAGCAGAAGGCTTCTCCAGCTTGGAAGAAGTGGCTTATGTGCCGTTGCAGGAAATGCTGGAGATTGAGGCATTTGACGAAGACACGGTCAACGAGTTGCGCATCCGTGCCAAGAACGCT
>JBLIZX010000330.1:0-9785 GCA_048860285.1 Macromonas sp.
CTCTTCACGGTCTCGGGGCGGGCCTGCAGGATGTAGAGCTGGCCATCGGTGCCATCTTTGCCCCACTCGATGTCCATCGGGCGGCCGTAGTGCTGCTCGATCACCAGCGCGTAGTGCGCCAGTTGCTCGACGTCAGCATCGGTGAGCGAATAGCGGTTGCGCAGCTCCGGGGCCACGTCGGTGGTTTTCACCAGCTTGCCCGTGGCGGCCTTTTCTTCAGGCGAGGAAAACACCATCTGGATCAGCTTGGAACCCAAGTTGCGGCGAATCAGCGCATTTTTGCCCGCTTTGAGCATGGGCTTGTGGACATAGAACTCGTCGGGGTTGACAGCACCCTGCACCACGGTTTCGCCCAAGCCATAGCTGGAGGTGATGAAGACCACTTGGTCAAAGCCGCTTTCGGTGTCGATGGTGAACATCACGCCCGCTGCGCCCAAATCGGAGCGCACCATGCGCTGGACACCCGCCGACAGGGCCACCACGTCGTGCGCAAAGCCCTTGTGAACGCGGTAGCTGATGGCGCGGTCGTTGTACAGGCTGGCGAACACTTCCTTCATTTTGTGCAGCACGTCGTCGATGCCAACCACGTTGAGGAAGGTTTCTTGCTGACCGGCAAAGGAAGCGTCGGGCAGATCCTCGGCGGTGGCGGAGGAGCGCACGGCAAAGCTGGCTTGCGGGTTGCCTGCGGAGAGCTTGGTGAATTCGTCGCGAATGGCTTGTTCCAGGTCGGCTGGGAACGGCTGAGCCTCGACCATCGCGCGGATTTCGGCACCGACAGCGGCCAAGGCGCGCACGTCGTCCACATCCAACGCGGCCAACTTGGCGCTGATTTTGTCGGCCAAACCTTCGTAAGCCAGAAATTCGCGGAAGGCGTGGGCGGTGGTGGCAAAGCCGGTGGGTACGCGCACACCTTGCGGCAATTGCGAGATCATTTCGCCCAGGCTGGCGTTCTTGCCGCCGACCGACTCGACGTCGGTCATGCGGAGTTGTTCAAACGGCACGACCAATGCGGTGGGGCTGAACAGTTGAGACATGAGAAAGCTCCTTGATGTTGAAAACCTGGGTGGTGCCCAGTGGCGCGTACAGCGGTCGCGCACTCCATTGCGTTTGTTCTGGGTGTACTGAACGGAGGGTGAGAACTGTCTGCGGTACGGGGCAGCGAAATCTGGATAATGAAGACATCATTGTAGGACGTTCAAGTTTTTATGCCCCACCGCACCGCTTTCTTTATTTCCGATGGCACCGGCATTACCGCCGAGACGTTTGCCAGTGCGCTGCTGGCGCAGTTTGAGACCAAGCCGCACCGCGTACGTTTGCCTTTTGTGGACAGCGCCGACAAGGCGCACCAAGCGGTACACCAAATTAACCATAGTTTGAAAGTGGATGGCAGCCGCCCGCTGGTGTTTACCACGGTGGTGAACAAGGAGGTGCTGGCGGTGTTGCGCAGCGAGTGCAAGGGCATGTTGATCGACATGTTTGGCACCTTTATTGCACCGCTGGAAGCCGAGTTGGGCATCAAATCGAACCACCGCGTGGGGCGTTTTTCGGACGTAACACGCAGTCAGGAATACCACGACCGCATTGAGGCCATCAACTTCACGCTGGCGCACGACGACGGCCAGACCCATGTCGATTTGGCCAATTCGGACGTGATTTTGATTGGGGTGAGCCGCAGCGGCAAAACACCCACCTCGCTGTACTTGGCGATGCAGTTTGGTCTGAAGGTATCGAACTACCCGTTGATTCCAGAGGATTTTGAGCGCCGCCAGCTGCCCCCAGCGTTGGTGCCATTTAAGAAGAAGCTGTTTGGTTTGACGATTCAGCCAGAGCGTCTGAGTGAGATTCGCAACGAGCGTCGCCCCAATTCACGTTACGCCAGCCTGGTGAATTGCCGTTACGAAGTCAGTGAGGCCGAGGGCATGATGCGCCGCTCCGGCGTGCGTTGGTTGTCCACCACCAGCAAGTCGATTGAGGAAATCTCGACCATCATTTTGCAAGAGATACGCCCCGACCGGCTGGAAATGGAATAAGGGGTGTGCAGCGCGGTGGGATTGCAAGGTTGGTGCAAGACAGGCCATGCTGAATGACCGTATGCCCAATGCGTTTAATTTTTCCGCCTCGCCCTTTGATTGTTTGACTGTGCAAGAGCAGCGCCTCGTCCGCGACAACGTGGATGTGGCGTACTACCGTGAGGGTGAAGTGCTGCTGGCCCCCGACATGGCCCCAACCCACCTGTTTGTGGTAATCAAGGGCTATGTGACGCACTGGGAAGGCGAGGACGTGATCGCCACCTATGGGCCAGACGATTGTTTTGATGGGCGTGCCCTGCTGTCGGGAAAAGTGAATGGCCGTTTTGTGGCCGCCGAGGAGGTGGTGGCGTATTTGCTGACGCACGCAGCGGTGAGCGAGTTGATTGCGGCCAACGCCACGTTTGGCGCGTTGCTGTTTTCAGATTTGGGGCAAAAGCTCAGTGCGCTGTCGCAACGCCAAAGCGAGCACGAGATGCAGTCGCTGACGCTGGCACGGGTGGATGAAGCCTTTGTGCGACCTGCGCACGTGGTGGACGCACAGACCGATATTGTCTCGGTGGTGAAGGTGTTTCAAACCCAACGCACCACCAATGTGCTGGTGCGCGACAGCAGCAGTGAGCCGGCGCGTATCGGCATGTTCACCACCACCAATTTGCAGCGCGCTATTTTGGATGGCAGACCGTTGGACAAGCTGGCGGTGGGTGAGCTGGCGTGCTTCAGCTTGGTCACGGTTCACCCCGCCGACCAACTGGGTGATGCGATGGCGTTGATGCTCAGTCGGCGCGTTCACCGCGTGGTGGTGATGGAGGGTGAGCGCGCGTTGGGCGTGTTGGAGTCTTTGGATTTGTTCAGCTTTCTGGCCAACCATTCGCATTTGGTGACGGTGCAGATCGAACACGCGCAAAGTTTGCAGGATTTGAACGCCGCCGCCGCCCAAATCACCCGCATGCTCAGTTTGCTGCACCGCAACGGTACCCGCGTTAGCTTGATTGCCAAGCTGGTACAACAACTTAACGCCCGCCTGTTTGAGCGGGCTTGGCAGATGGTTGCCCCCGCCGATTTGGTGGCCAACAGCTGCCTGTTTGTGATGGGCAGCGAAGGCCGGGGCGAGCAGCTGCTCAAAACCGACCAAGACAACGGCTTGATTTGGCGCGATGGTTACACCCCGCCCGCCAATTTGGCCGAAATTTGCCAACATTTTTCCAACGCTTTGGCCGATTTTGGCTACCCGCAATGTCCGGGGCATATCATGGTCAACCACCCTGATTGGCGCGACAGTGTGTCGGTGTTTGCCCGACGCACGCGGGAATGGTTGATTTTGCCCGATGGTGACAGTTTGATGAAGTTGGCCATCTTTATGGACGCACACGCGGTTTGTGGCGATGCCAACCTGTTGGAGCAGGTACGCACAGGTGTGATGGCATTGACCCCCGACAACCAAGCGATGTTGGGACGTTTTGCCTCGGCCATCACCATGTTTGGCAACAGCCACGGCTGGTGGAACCGCTTGTTCTCGCGCAGCGATTCGGTGCAACATTTGGACTTGAAGAAGGAAGGTATTTTTCCGCTGGTGCATGGGGTGCGCAGTTTGGCGCTGGCGCAACGCCTGAGTGCCACCAGCACCGCTGAACGCATTGAGGCGCTGGTGGCTGGCCATGTGCTGGATGCCAAGATGGGTTCGGAATTGACAGAGAGCCTGTACTTCTTTATGGGACTCAAGCTCAAAGCGGGTTTGGCCGAATTGGACACCGGGCGCACCGTGTCGGGCCAAGTGGATGTGGCGCGGTTGAGCACGCTGGACCGCGATTTGTTGAAAGACACGCTGGGCGCGGTCAAACGCTTTAAAGACGTGTTGCGGCACAAGTTCCAATTGGATGCGTTGTGATGGCCCATTCGACTTTGCCTCCGGGGCCACAGCGTTGGTGGCGCGCCTTGCAACGCCGCTGGCACCAGCACCAATTGGCGGATTCGGAGTTTCGGTTTTTGTTGGAGCCACCACCGCCCAACGAGTGGGTCTCGCTGGACTGTGAAACCACAGGCCTAAATGTGCGCACGGACGAAATCATCTCGATTGGTGCCGTCAAGGTTGTGGGCCAGCGCGTGATGACGAGCGAACGGCTGGAGCTGTTGGTGCGGCCCGAGCGCGGCGTATCGGCAGAGAGTGTGCGCATCCACCGTTTGCGTGAGCAGGATGTGGCCGAAGGTTTGCCGATTGACGAGGCCATGCGGCGTTTGTTGCGCTTTATTGGCAGCCGTCCATTGGTAGGGTATTACCTGGAATTCGACGTGGCCATGCTCAACCGGGCCGTCAAGCCGTTGCTGGGCATGGGATTGCCACAGGAGCAGATTGAGGTGTCGGCCCTATATTACGACTACAAGTTTGCCCAACTGCCCCCGTACCAACAGCAGGACAACGCTGACATCGACTTGCGTTTTGCCACGTTGATGCAAGATTTGAAATTACCGGTACGTGACGCGCACGATGCGCTCAACGACGCGGTGATGGCCGCGTTGGCGTTTATCAAGTTGCGACAACTGGCGTAAATGATGTGATTGGACGTAAAAAAACCGGGCACAAGGCCCGGTTTTTTGTGGCACAAGGGGTTGCCCCCTTGTGACCAGCATTGTCGATCAGTGGTCGGAAGCGGCGGATGCGCCCAGACCGGTTTCGGAACGAACCTTTTGCAGGATGTAGGCAGCACGTTCCTGAGCGGCGCTTTCGCTGCGGTCCAGGATGGAGAACAGCCACACACCCACGAAGCCGATGGTCATGGAGAACAGGGCCGGCGAGCTGTACGGGAACCAAGCGGAACCCTTGGGGTTGCCCAGCGTGGCTTCCCACACCGAAGGCGACACCACGGTCAAAGCCACCGAAGAAGCCAAGCCCAAGAAGCCACCGATCACAGCACCCTTGGTGGTGCAGTCTTTCCACAGCACGGACATGAACAGCACCGGGAAGTTGGCCGAAGCGGCGATAGCGAAGGCCAGCGACACCATGAAAGCGATGTTTTGCTTTTCGAAGGCGATGCCCAGCACCACAGCAATCACACCCAGAGCCAGAGTGGTGATGCGGGACACTTTCAGTTCAGCGGCACTGTCGGCCTTGCCACCCTTGATCACGGTAGCGTACAGGTCGTGCGACACAGCGGAAGCGCCCGACAGGGTCAGACCTGCCACCACAGCCAGAATGGTCGCGAAAGCCACAGCGGAGATGAAGCCGTAGAACACGTCGCCACCGACCACTTTGGCCACCAGCACAGCAGCCATGTTGGCGGTACCGGCACCACCTTTGATCACACCCGTGGCGGTGTCGGCCATTTCGGGGTTGGTCAGCACCAAGGTGGTGGCACCAAAACCGATGATGAAAATCAGAACGTAGAAGTAACCAATCCAAGTGGTGGCCCAGAACACGGATTTACGTGCTTCTTTGGCATCCGGCACAGTGAAGAAGCGCATCAGGATGTGCGGCAGACCAGCGGTACCGAACATCAGAGCCATACCGAAGGAGATGGCAGAGATCGGGTCTTTGATGAAACCACCGGGGCCCATGATGGACAAACCAGCTTTGGCAGCTTCTTCAGGGGTTTTGCCAGCATTGGCGGCAATGGCGGTCTTGACTTCAACGCCTTTGGCGAACAGGGCTTCGGGGCTGAAGTTGAACTGCGACAGCACCATGATGGCCATGAAGGTCACACCAGAGAGCAGCAGCACAGCTTTGATGATTTGCACCCAAGTGGTAGCAGTCATGCCACCGAAGAGCACATACACCATCATCAGCACGCCCACGATGATCACAGCGTAAACGTAGTCCAAGCCGAACAGCAGTTTGATCAGCTGACCAGCACCCACCATTTGGGCGATCAGGTAGAACGCCACCACCACCAGCGTGCCAGAAGCGGCAAAGGCGCGGATGGGGGTTTGACGGAAACGGTAGCCTGCCACGTCGGCAAAGGTGAATTTGCCCAGGTTGCGCAGACGTTCGGCCATCAGGAAGGTGATGATGGGCCAGCCCACGAGGAAGCCGATCGAGTAAATCAGGCCGTCGTAACCGTTGGCCATCACGGCAGCGGAAATACCCAAGAAGGATGCGGCCGACATGTAGTCCCCCGCAATGGCCAAGCCGTTTTGGAAGCCGGTGATACCGCCGCCGCCGGTGTAGAAGTCAGCCGCCGATTTGGTCTTGGCAGCCGCCCATTTGGTGATGTAGAGCGTGCCACACACAAACAGGCCAAACATGACAATAGCAGTCCAGTTGGTGGCTTGCTTGGCAGCCTCACCAACATCGCCGCCAGCGGCGAATGCGGCACCGCTGGCCAACAAGGCCAGCAACGCTGCAAAGGTTGTACGGGTGGATGGCTTCATTTGGCAGCGTCCTTCAGAATCTCTTTGGTGATTTCGTCGAACTCACCGTTGGCGCGGTTCACGTACAGACCTGTGATGAGGATGGTGAAGATGATGACACCCATGCCAATCGGAATACCGATGGATGTGACACCCGCACCCAAGGGTTGGGCCAAGAAAGGCTTGTTGAACGCAATCAGGGCGATGTAGCCGTAATACACCACCAACATGATGATGGTGAGCAATGTGCCAAAACTGTTGCGCTTGTTCTGCAACTCTTGGTATTTGGGGTGTTTTAGGATCTTGTCGACCACAGGATCTCTCATGAGCGTCTCCTCTTGAGTTGGCATAAAAATCGAACAACAACAGACTGTTGTTCACACTGGGCCATTCTTGAAAGAGGGACTGACGATCCGCTTACGTTGCAGCATCAAATAGATCAAAGCAAGGGTTTCCCCTCCCCAGAGAAAACCCTGATACATCCAACCGCAAATTGGGCGGTTAAATGGTGTCGCGTTGCGCCACGCCAGCGGTGTCGAAGCTGGCCATGTCGCGCAGGATGGTGCAGGCCGACACCAGCAGAGGCCACACCAAGGCGGCCCCTGAGCCCTCCCCCAAACGCAGTCCAAGGTCGAGCAAGGGTTGGGCGTGCAGTTGGGCCAGCATGAGGGCGTGCCCCCGCTCACCGGAACGGTGGGCGAAGATGCAGCGTTGCAACACGTGCGGTTGCAAGCGGCTGGCCACCAGCACCGCTGCACCAGTGATGAAACCATCAACCAAAATGACGCGCCGCTGTGCTGCGGCGTGCAGCACAGCGCCAACCATGGTGGCGATTTCAAACCCGCCCAAGGCGGCCAGTGCATCCAGTGGTGAGGTGGCGGCTTCGTGGCGCAGCAGCACTTCGCGCAAGATGGTGGTTTTGCGCTGGATGGCGCTTTCGTCCAGGCCGGTGCCCGCACCGGTGCAGTCGGCAATGTCGAGCTGGCACAGGCGTGCCAGCAGCAAGGCGGCGGACGAGGTGTTGCCTATGCCCATTTCACCCAGCAGCAAGGCGTTGCCGGGCAGGCACTGCACCAGATCCATGCCGTGCTGGATGGCTTGCGCGCATTGCGTGGCGGTCATGGCCGGGGCGGTGCTGGCATCGGCGGTACCGGGGGCCATTTTGCACAGGTGCAAGCCCGGTTGCGGGGCGAAGTCGTGTCGCACACCGCAGTCGGCCACGGTCAGGGCGATGCCATGTTGACGCGCCAGCACACTGACAGCAGCGCCACCGGCCAGAAAATTTTGCACCATTTGCCAAGTCACGTCGCTGGGGTAGGCCGACACGCCACGCGCGGCCAAGCCGTGGTCGGCGGCAAATACCACCAGTTGCGGGGCTTGTAGCACGGGTCGGGTACTGCCCAGAATCTGCCCGATGCGCAGCGCCAGCGTTTCTAACTGCCCCAGCGCCCCCAAGGGTTTGGTTTTTTGGTCGATGAGTTGCTGCAAGCGCCCCTGCAATGCGCTGTCGGTAAGGTCGTGGACGGTGGGCAGGGTCAAATCGGCAAAAGCGTGTTGGGGCATACAGCAAACAGGTTGGGACATTTCAACGCGTGGGGGCCGTGATTTCGACACTGCGTTCCAGCCACAACGGCAGGTCGTCGGCGGGCAGTGCCAGCACGTCCAGGCACGCTGCACCGAGCTTGGTCCATTCACAGGTCATGGCTTGGCCCGACTGGCCTTGCCACAGGTATTCGGCCAGTTGGGCCAAGGCGATCATTTGGCGCGAGCGCAACGGTACGTTGGAACATTGGCCCGCAATGGCGGCCACATCGTGGTGGTAGGCGATGGCCACCAGCATGTCGTTGGGCAAGCCCCAAGTGTGGGCCAGTTCTGCGCCCAAAAAGGCGTGGTCGACTTCGAGCGTGCGGCGTTCCACGACAGTGAAGGGCAGTTCGCGGTTGAGGTTGGCTTGTTGCAGCACTTCGCGGTAAATGGGGCCCAGCGGTACCAGCAATGCTGGGATGCCCGCATCGCGAAACAGGGCGTAAGAGTACACATCGGCCACGCCCACGGTTTTGACGCTGGGCAGTTGTTGTGCCAGCCACGCCGCCAGACGCGCGGTTTTGAACGAGCTGTCCCAAAAACGCTCCATGTGCGGTATGTGGGCAAACACACGCTGCAACGAAAGCACGGCAATGGTGCGGGTGACTTGCATTAAACCCAATTTGCGCACTGCGTCATACACCGAGATGGCGCTGTAACGCCCGCCAAACAGGGCCGAGTTGGCCACTTTGATGAGACCTGCCGACAAGGCCACGTCGGCTGCGATCAGCCCTTGCAAAGCCCAGAAATCGGCTTCGTCTTTGGCGGCCTCGCGTTCCACCGCGTCCATGATGGTTGGTCGCGGCGGGATGCCCAGCTCACGTAACGAGAGGGCCAGCGTGCTTTGGACGTTGGTGGCAGAGGCGGTCAATGGGGGCGCACAGGCATTCACATCGGAATCTCAACACAGAAAAAGCGCAAAAAAGTGGTTTTTCGGTATTGTGGCATTTATGCGGCCAGTGATGATAAGAATTTGGCCTCAAAGTGGCGTTCGATGTAGTCGGCCAATGCGTCAAACACGGTGTCAAGCGTGGGCACCTGTGCGCCAAACAGGGCTTGCAGCACCTGTGGGTCTTCCAGCAGACCGTGCAGGTACAGGCCCAGCACGTTGCCTTGGGCGTTGCACCAGCCCCCATGCGGCAAGGCTGGGTGGGCCACTTGCCCCGCCGCCAGCATGGCGGGGTGCGGCACGGTCTGGCCGTGGTGGATCTCGTAGCCCTGCACCGCCACCCCCGACAACGCCGCCCACGGCCCAGCGGGCAAAGCGCCAAACTGGGTGTGTATCGGTTGCACAGTCTTGTTGCGTTCAAACTGTGTGACCACAGGCAGCAAGCCCAAGCCGGGGGCATTGCCGTCGATGCCGTGTGGGTCGATCAAGGCCTCGCCCAGCATTTGCAGGCCCCCACAGATGCCCAGCACCGCCCTGCCCTGGGCCGCGTGTTGCGCGATGGCGGTGTCCAGTACTTGGGCGCGCAACCAGGTCAGATCGGCGCTGGTGTGTTTGCTGCCGGGCAGGATCACCCAGTCCGCCCCCACCAGATCGGCCGGGCTGCGCGCCCACAGCAGCTTGACACCGGGCACGTTCTTGAGGGGCTGGAACTCGTCCAAATTGCTGATGCGTGGGTAGGCCACCACCGCCACGGTCAGGCGCACCTGGCCTGCGGTGGTGCTGCGGTCGTCGAACACGCCATCTTCTTCGGGCAAGCCGTGTTGCCACCACATGGGCAAGGTGGCCACGGTGGGTACGCCGGTCAAGTTTTGCAGCATCTGCGGTGCGGGGGCGAGCAAGCTGGCATCGCCCCGGAACTTGTTGAGCACAAAGCCGTGGAT
>JBLIZX010000331.1:0-4293 GCA_048860285.1 Macromonas sp.
GAGTACTACCTGACCGACATCGTGAAGTTTGCCGTGGCCGATGGCCTGCCCGTGCTGGCGCACCGCATCCACGATGCGTTGCAAGTGGCGGGCATCAACAGCCCGGCGCAATTGGCCGAACTGGAGCGCGCACACCAGCGCCGTGTGGCCGATGCGTTGCTGGAGCAGGGCGTGCGCTTGGCCGACCCGGCCCGGCTGGACGTGCGAGGCGCACTCACCTGTGGGCAGGACGTGGAAATCGACATCAACTGCGTGTTTGAGGGCGCGGTGTCGCTGGGCGATGGCGTGCGCATCGGTGCCCATTGTGTGGTGGCCAACGCCCAGATTGCCGCTGGAGCGGTGATCCACCCCTTTACCCACATTGACGGCGAAAAGCTGGGCGTGACGGTCGGCGAGGGCGCGTTGATTGGCCCGTTTGCACGGCTGCGCCCCGGCGCAGAGCTGGGGGCCGATGTCCACATTGGCAACTTTGTGGAGGTCAAGAATTCCACGCTGGCCGCCGGGGCCAAGGCCAACCACTTGGCGTATCTGGGCGATGCCACGGTGGGCGAGCGCGTGAACTACGGCGCGGGCAGCATTACCGCCAACTACGACGGAGCCAACAAGCATCGCACGGTGATTGAAGCCGATGTCCACATCGGCAGCAATTGTGTGCTGGTGGCTCCAGTCACGATTGGTGCGGGTGGCACGGTGGGCGGTGGCTCCACCATCACCAAAGACACGCCCGCTGGCGCGTTGAGCGTGGCGCGGGGCAAGCAGTTGTCGGTGCCGAACTGGGCGCGGCCACAAAAAGCGCCGAAAAAGGCTTGAGCGGGCTGGCTCACCAGCCCCACAGCAGATCGCGCGCCACCCAAGCGGACTGACCGTCGCGGCTGCGCACGCGCACCCAGGCTTCGCCCCGGTGTTCGGTGGCCAGCACTTGGCCATAGACGGCGTAGCCCACCACCGGGAATTCGGTGCCTGGCCCTTGGCGCAGGTTGGCCGAACGCACCCGCACCACGTGGTGCGGGGCCGCTTGCGTGACGGAAGCCGCCACCCAGCCTTGGTCGCCTTCAAAGTCCTGCACCTTGAGCCAGCTGCCCTCGCGTTGCAGCACCTGCAACGGGTAGCCACGTGCGAGCTGCCATTGCACCTCGGCCTGGGTGCTGGCGGCGCTGCGCAGGTTGACCCCTTGCGTGCGGACGCTGACCAGCTCCTGTGCGTGGCTGGTGGTGGCCAGACCGGCCAGCAGGAGCAGGCTGAAGGTGAAGCGGGGCAACAAGCGCATGGGGTCACATCCTTGAAAAACGCCACGGCGCGGCGGTGGCAATGGGCCGCTGGCAACTATAGCGGCAACGGCAGCGCTGGGGCAAACTTGGCGCGTTTGATGCTGAAAAACGCCCGCACATGGCGCACATTGGCGTGTTGCGTGAACAAGCGTTGCGCCAGTGCTTGGTAAGCGGGCATGTCGCGCACCGCCAGTACCAGCACAAAGTCGGGCCCCGGGCTGACGCGGTAGCACTGTTGCACCGCGGCTTCGGCCACGGCCAGCGCCTCAAATGCGTCCAAGTGTTCTTGGCCTTGCCGGTCTAGGCTGATTTCAACCAGTGCCGTTAGGCCATGCCCTAGGGCAGCGGCGAGCGTATCGGGTTGCAGCAGCGCCACCTCGCGTTCGATGAGTCCGGCGGCCTTGAGCCGCTGTACCCGGCGCAGGCTGGTGGCGGGCGACACCCCCACCACCTCGGCCAGACGTTGGTTGGACAGGCCGGCATCGTGCTGCAACTGGGCCAGCAGCCGCAGATCAATGGTGTCCAGAGAGAGGTTTTCTTGCATAAAAAACAAGTGTATGCAAGAAACCACCGTACTGGGTGCGCAGTGGAATTTTCTGCCGTAAATTGACTTAAAAAGATGGCCTGTTGCATCACAAGCGGCCTAGCATCGCGCTCATTCATCATTCAAGGAGTGGGCGTATGTGCGGAATTGTGGGCGCGGTGTCTTCGCGCAATATCGTGCCGGTGCTGGTGCAGGGGTTGCAGCGGCTGGAATACCGGGGTTACGACTCGTGCGGGGTGGCCATCCACCGGGCGGCGGTGGTGGACGGTGCCGTGGCTACGGCGGGGGCCGGTTTGCAGCGTGCCCGCAGCACCGCGCGCGTGGCCGAGCTGCAAACCCAGGTGACGCAAGACCAGCTGGCCGCCGGTACCGGCATTGCCCACACGCGCTGGGCCACGCACGGCGCTCCGGCGGTACACAACGCGCACCCGCACTTCAGCCACGGCCCAGGGGCGGATGCGGCCAGCCGCCCGGCCCGGGTGGCGCTGGTACACAACGGCATCATCGAGAACCACGACGAACTGCGCGCCGAATTGCAGGCCAAAGGTTACGTGTTCGAGAGCCAAACCGACACCGAAGTGATTGCGCATTTGGTGGACGCGCTGTACGACGGCGACATCTTCCAGGCCGTGCGCACCGCGCGCAGCCGCCTGCACGGTGCGTACGCGATTGCCGTGTTCCACAAAGACGAGCCGCAACGCATGGTCGGGGCGCGTCAAGGCTCTCCGTTGATCATGGGGGTGGGTGAGGGCGGTGGTGAACACTTCTTGGCCAGCGACGCGATGGCCTTGGCGGGTGTGACGGATCAGATCGTGTACCTGGCCGAAGGCGATGTGGTGGATGTGCAACTGGGCCGCTACTGGATCGAGGATGCCAATGGCCAGACCTTGACCCCGGCCCAGCGCCCGGTCAAAACCGTGCAGGCCCACAGCGGCGCGGCGGAATTGGGACCCTACCGCCACTACATGCAAAAAGAGATTTTTGAGCAGCCGCGCGCCTTTGGCGACACGCTGGAAGGCATCGAAGGCATTGCCCCTGAGCTGTTCGATGGTCAGGGCGAGCAGCCTGCCGCCGCTTGGCGCGTGTTCAAAGAGATCGACTACGTGCTGATTCTGGCTTGCGGCACCAGTTATTACAGCGGTTGCACAGCCAAGTATTGGCTGGAAGACATCGCGGGCATTCCGACCCAAGTGGAAGTGGCCAGCGAATACCGCTACCGCACCAGCGTGCCCAACCCCAAGACGCTGGTGGTCACCATCAGCCAAAGCGGTGAAACCGCCGACACGCTGGCCGCGTTGCGCCACGCGCAAAGTCTGGGTATGCAGCACACCCTGACCATCTGCAACGTGGCCACCAGTGCGATGGTGCGCGAGTGTGCGCTGGCCTACATCACCCGCGCTGGGGTGGAAATTGGCGTGGCCAGCACCAAGGCGTTTACCACGCAGTTGGCGGGGCTGTTCCTGCTGACGCTGGCGCTGGCGCAAGCCAAGGACCGCTTGAGCGCCGACGACGAAGCCCGCCATCTCAAGGCCATGCGCCACCTGCCGGTGGCCCTGCAAGCGGTGCTGGCGTTGGAGCCCCAGCTCATCCAGTGGGCCGAACAGTTTGCGCAGAAGGACAACGCTTTGTTCTTAGGCCGTGGCTTGCACTACCCGATTGCGCTGGAAGGTGCGCTCAAGCTCAAGGAAATCAGCTACATCCACGCCGAAGCCTACCCTGCGGGCGAGCTCAAGCACGGCCCGCTGGCCTTGGTGACGAGCGCGATGCCGGTGGTGGTGGTGGCCCCCAACGATGCGTTGCTGGAAAAGCTCAAGAGCAACATGCAGGAAGTGCGCGCGCGCGGTGGCGTGCTGTACGTGCTGGCCGATGCCGACAGCCACATCAGCGCCAGCGAAGGTGTACACGTCATCCGCATGCCGGAGCATTACGGTACCCTTAGCCCCATCCTGCACGTGGTGCCGTTGCAGTTGCTGGCCTACCACACCGCGCTGGCCAAAGGCACCGATGTGGACAAGCCGCGCAACCTGGCCAAGAGCGTGACGGTGGAGTAAACCGCAGCCGTTCAGGCCAGGCACAGCTGGTCGCGGCCCTGGCGCTTGGCCTGGTACAGGGCGGTGTCGGCGCGCTTGAGCGCCTGTGGCAGGCTGTCGAGCGCGCCCACCTGCAGCACGCTGGCGCCGATGCTGATGCTGAAGCGGATCTCGTGGTCCTCGTACTGCACGGTGCTGTGCCGGATGGCGTGCAGCAGGCGCTGTGCCACCGTCTGCGCGCCCTCGATGCTGGTCTCGGGCAGTGCGATGGCAAATTCCTCGCCGCCCATGCGGCCCAGCACGTCCACCTCGCGCAGGTTGGCCTGCAGGGTGTGTGCCAGCGCGCGCAGGATGGCGTCGCCCCCCGGGTGGCCGTAGGTGTCGTTGAGGCGCTTGAAGTGGTCGGCGTCGATGCTCAGCAGCGCAATCGGATGCTGGTAGCGCCGCGCGT
>JBLIZX010000332.1:0-6995 GCA_048860285.1 Macromonas sp.
GCCATTTCCTCCACACGGTTGAGCAACTGCACCACCAGCGATTCCATCGACTGAAAGCCTTGTTTCAGGCGGCCATTTTCTTCACCAATGTTGAAGATTTTTTGTTCAGCTTCGTCCAAAATTTTGGCCACCGCCCGACCTTGCGGGTTGAAAGCTTGTGTGGCCACTTCGTCGCTGATGGTGATGAGTTTGCGCAAAATGGCGCGCTCATGCACGATCTCGGCGTAACGCTGGATGTTGGCTGCGCTGGGCACGTACTGGGCCAGGCTGTTGAGGTAGTTCAGCCCTCCCACTTTGTCGGCGTTGCCGTGGCGCTGCAAATGTTCAAACACCGTGATCACGTCGGCGGGCTTGCTGTCGTTGAGCAAACTAGCGATGGCGGCATGGATCAGTTGGTGCTCATGCCGGTAATAGTCGTGGTCTTTGAGCAAATCGCCCACGCGGTCCCAAGCACTGTTGTCCAACAGCAAGCCCCCCAGCACGCTGGATTCGGCTTCCAGCGAATGCGGTGGCACGCGCAGGTGGGCCACCTGGCGGTCGTGCTGGCGCAGAGCAGCGATAGGGCTGAAGTCTTCGTCCATGGGAAATACGTCAGACGTGGGCATTTTGTAGAACCGCAATGTTAAAACGCTGGCAAATAAAAAAGCCGCTGTGCAGCGGCTTTTTACGGTGCAGAGAGAAACGCCAGTTTAGGCGGTTTCACCCAACACGGTGACGTTCACGTCAACCAGCACATCGGTGTGCAGGCTGATGGACACAGCGTATTCGCCCACGTTCTTCAGCAAACCGTTGGGCATGCGAACTTGGGCCTTGGCGACGGTGAAGCCTTCTTTGACCAGCGCGTCGGCAATGTCGTGGTTGGTGACGGAACCGAACAGGCGGCCATCCACACCAGCTTTTTGCGACAACTTGACGGTGAAACCGTTGAGCTTTTCACCCAGGGCTTGGGCTTCGGCCAGCTTGGCGGCGGCGGCTTTTTCCAGCTCAGCGCGGCGGGCTTCAAATTCGGCGATGGCGTTCTTGGTCGCACGACGGGCACGGCCAGTCGGGATCAAAAAGTTGCGGGCGTAACCGTCTTTGACGGTGACCACGTCACCCAGGTTGCCGAGGTTGACGACTTTATCGAGCAGAATGATTTGCATGGTGTTCGCTCCTATCAGACGCGGTGCTGGTCGCTGTACGGCAGCATGGCCAGGAAGCGGGCACGCTTGATGGCGGTGGTGACCTGACGCTGGTAAATAGCGCGGGTGCCGGTCAGACGTGCGGGGATGATTTTGCCGTTTTCGGCGATGAAATCACGCAGAACGTCCACGTCTTTGTAGTCCACTTCGACCACGTTGGCGACGGTGAAACGGCAGAATTTCTTGCGCTTGAACAGCAGCGATTGGGTGTTGCGCTTCGGGCGCTTGTCTTTGTTGAAACGCTTAGGTGCAGCCATGGTGGTGCCTCTTAAATGGGGGTGAATGCCTGAATGTGAAATACGACGCTTTTGCTGCCACGGGTGTTGTTCAAGAAACCTTGAAATTCGAACACGCTGCCCAGTGGGCGTTGCGCCAAGGCTTGGGCATCTGCGCCAAAGGCTTGGGCTCTGAGTTCGAGTTGGACGGTGCGGTCGTGCCCCTGTTGCTGGTGTTGTGACGTGTGGCGCAGCCACATGTCGAACACCGCAATACCTGCCGGTGTGTAACGCAGAGGGTGGGTTTGAATCAACTCTGCGTGCAACGTCAGGTGGTTCACGGACTGAACATCTCCCGTGTCAATGCGGCAAATTAGGCGGCGGTTTCTTGCTGCTGGTTCTTGCGTGCTTCTTCACGCTCGACCGACTTCATCATGGAAGAAGGGCCGGTTTCGGCTTGCTTCTTTTGCACGGTCAGTTGGCGCAGCACGGCATCGTTGAACTTGAACGCGTGTTCGAGTTCGGCCATCACAGCTTGGTCGGCTTCGATGTTCACGCACAGGTAATGCGCTTTGGACAGTTTGTTGATCTGGTACGCCAGTTGACGGCGGCCCCAGTCTTCGACGCGGTGGATCTTGCCACCGCCGCTGGTGATCATGCCCTTGTAGCGCTCCAGCATGGCGGGCACTTGTTCGCTTTGATCGGGGTGGATCAGCAGAACGATTTCGTAATGACGCATGGACTCTCCTTGTGGATGAAAAAGCCGCCCCCAGCGTCAACAGGGGTACGGCAAGGCAAGCCCAAGATTATAACGTGCCTGCGCCGGTATCAGGGTAACGCAGACGATCCACCCACTCTTGCACCACCGCAGGAGGTGCAGGCGTACACAGACTGACGAGTACGATGACGGTAAAACCCACTGGTACACCAAATACGCCAGCGGAAATGGGTTCGATGCCCCACCACAGTTGTACCGGGCTGGTAATGTGGAATACCGAACGCAGCCAAGGTTGGGTGGTGAACATGTAGTAGGTGGTAATGCCAAGCCCAGCAGCGATGCCCGCCAGCGCGCCAGCGGTGGTGGCACGTTTCCAAAATATCCCCAGCACCAGCACTGGAAAGAATGCGGAAGCGGCAAAAGAAAACGCGGCGGAAACCAAGAACAAAATGTCCGCCGGTTTTTGTACCGCGATGTAACCGGCGGCCAGTGCCACCATCAACACCACCACTTTGGAGATGCTGACACGGCGCATGGTGGAGGCGCGCGGATCGACCATCTTGTAGTAAATGTCGTGGCTCAAACCACTGGCAATCGTGAGCAGCAGACCATCGGCGGTGGACAGCGCCGCTGCCAACGCACCAGCGGCGGTCAGACAGGTGATAACGTAAGGTAACCCACCAATTTCGGGAGCAGCCAGTACGATGATGTCGCTGTTGAGCGAGAGTTCGTTGAGTTGCAGGATGCCGTCTTGGTTGATGTCTTCTACACGCAGCAGGCCGCCGTCCATTTTGCTCCAGTGGCCTATCCAAGCAGGCAACTGGTCAAAGGGAGTGCCAACCAAGTGGTGAAATACCTCAAATTTAACCAATACCGCCAGTGCCGGTGCAGTGAGGTACAGCAGAGCGATGAACAACAACGACCATGCCACCGAAGTACGTGCGGCTTGCACAGAGGGTACGGTGTGGTAGCGCATCAAAATGTGCGGCAATGCCGCTGTGCCGATGGTGAGGCAGAACACCAGTGCGAGGAAGTTGGCGCGTGAGGTGTTGAAAATGGCCTGCTGTTCTGGCGAGCCGTCTGGGTTGCCCGCAAAAGGTTGCGTGTGGGGCAACATGCCGTTGAGGGGTTGCACTTTGAGTTGTGCTTCCTCCAAATCGGCGGTCCACATGCGTTGTGCGGCGGCCTCGTCTTTGGGCAAGCGAGCCAGATGTTTTTCGGCGTACAACAAGGCTTCGGCGGAGGCTCCGTTGGCACGCAGCTCTTCCAAGTGGGTTTCTGCAACGTGCCTCTCGCGGTACAGGGCGGCCACGGGCTGTTCCAGTTTTTGTTGCAGTTCGGTGATGCGCGCACTGAAAATGGCCCGGACTTCGTTTTCTCCGGGCGATTGCTGAAGTTCGGCCTCTTTTTCGGTAATTTTGGCCAGCTGTGCGCCGTAAGCCCATTGCGGCACGACACTGCCGGTTTGTTGTACCGACAACCACACCACCGGCAAAGTGTAGGCCAGCACCAACACAATGCACTGTGCCACTTGCGTCCAGGTAACGGCACGCATGCCTCCCAGCAAAGAGCACATGAGGATGCCGCCCAGACCCAAAAACACCCCAACCTCAAACGCTACCCCCGTCAACCAAGAGGTGATGAGGCCAACACCGTAAATTTGCGCCACCAAGTAGGTGAAGGAACACAAAATGGCGGCCAACACGCCCACCAAGCGGGCAGCGTGACCACCGTAGCGTTGGCCCAGAAAGTCGGGCAGGGTAAAGTGGTTGAAACGGCGCAGATAAGGCACCAGCAGCAGTGCCACCAGACAGTAACCGCCCGTCCAACCCAACACAAAGGCCAGTCCGTTGTAGCCGTGCACATACAAAGTACCTGCCAGTCCGATGAACGAAGCGGCCGACATCCAATCGGCGCTGGTGGCCATGCCGTTGTAAAACGCAGGGATACGCCGACCGGCCACGTAGTACTCTTCGGCATCGGTGGTGCGGCTCAAAATGCCGATCGTGGCATACACGGCCAAGGTGCCCAGCAAGAATGTCAGGCCCATGACGTTGCGCGACAATCCCACCTGCTCCAGCAGTGCCATCAGCAACACAAAACCCAGTAGCAACACGGAAAAACCGCCGTACAGGGTGCGCAATCGGCGCACATTGAGTGAAGAAGAAGGCCGAGGCGCAGAGGATGCAGGCACGGTGTGGCGCTCAATCTTCGGTGGTGGTGCGACTGCTGAGATGGCGGCTATCGGCCCGGTTCATGCTCCATGCGTAGTACACCACCACCACACCGTACAGCAACAAGGCACCTTGTGCCACCGCCCAGAACCCAAACGGCCAGCCCAACACCTCAAATTGGAGCCGATGGGCGTAAAAAGGAACGGCAAAAGTGACCACGCCCCACAGCAGGAGCAATACAGTGGTTAGGCGCGCGTTGTAGCGCCAGTGCTGCTGACGCCTGGAAGATGGGCTGGAAACGGACATAAACCCGGGATGTTAGAACATTTGTCCGGGGTGGCGCGAAATATGTGGTGCCGCATGTGGCCCATCTGGGTTAAAAAAGCAAGGTTAGACGCGGCGCGCGATGGGGCCTAGGCTGATTTTTTCCCAGCTGTCCACGTGGCGGTGGAAGTTGGACGTGGCGATCATGGATTTGGGCAGCAAGCCAGCCTTGACCGCTTCGGTGTAGGCCTGACGTACGGTGTCGAAGGGCAGCGCCCACACGGGGGTGGCGTTGAAAGGCAGAACACTGGAAAAAGTGGCGGTTTGCATAGGGTGACAACTCCAAAAGAAGCAGTCAGTTGGGCGTAAGAATTTGACTGCGGTGCGGATTATAAGGGTAAACCCTAATGCACGTCAAAAAACTGTCACACCACGAAAAAAGGGCCTCTTGAAGAGGCCCTTATGCTGGCTGTGATGTATGAGGGATCAGTTGGCGAGTTGCTGCCAAGTGTCGATCACGGAGTCGGGGTTGAGCGAAATAGAGCTGATACCCTGCTCTTTGAGCCATAGTGCAAAGTCGGGATGGTCGCTGGGGCCTTGGCCGCAGATACCGATGTACTTGCCCTGTGCGCGGCAAGCGGTGATGGCCATCTGGATCAGGGCTTGCACGGCGGGATCGCGTTCGTCGAAGTCGTGCGCCAGCAGTTCCAGACCGGAATCGCGGTCCAAGCCCAGCGTGAGTTGGGTCAGGTCGTTGGAGCCGATGGAGAAGCCGTCGAAGTATTCGAGGTAACGCGTGGCCAGGATGGCGTTGCTCGGAATTTCGCACATCATGATCAGCTTGAGCTCGTTTTCGCCGCGCTTGAGGCCGTATTGGCCCAGCAGGTTGACCACGCGCTCGGCTTGCTTCAAGGTGCGCACGAAGGGCACCATCACTTGCACGTTGGTCAGACCCATGTCTTCGCGCACGCGCTTGATGGCTTCGCATTCCATGGCGAAGGCGGGGCCGAAGTCGTCGCTGATGTAGCGCGCTGCGCCACGGAAGCCCAGCATCGGGTTTTCCTCGTCGGGCTCGTAGCGGCTGCCGCCCACAAGTTTGCGGTACTCGTTGGACTTGAAGTCGGACAGGCGCACGATGACAGGCTTGGGCCAGAACGCGGCGGCAATGGTGGCCACACCTTCGGCCACCTTGTCCACGTAGAACGCGCGTGGGCTGGCGTGACCACGGGCCACCGATTCGACGGCCTTTTTCAGGTCGGCATCGATGTTGGGGTAATCCAAGATGGCTTTGGGGTGAACACCGATGTTGTTGTTGATGATGAATTCGAGGCGCGCCAGACCGACACCGCCGTTGGGAATTTGCGCAAAGTCGAAGGCCAGTTGCGGATTGCCGACGTTCATCATGATTTTGAGGTCAATCTCGGGCATTTCGCCGCGTTTGACTTCGGTGACTTCGGTTTCAAGCAAGCCGTCGTAGATGTGGCCGGTGTCGCCTTCAGCGCAGCTGACGGTGACGAGGGTGCCGTTTTTCAGGGTGTCGGTGGCGTTCCCGCAACCCACCACCGCCGGGATGCCCAGTTCGCGCGCGATGATGGCGGCGTGGCAGGTGCGACCGCCCCGGTTGGTGACGATGGCGCTGGCGCGCTTCATCACGGGCTCCCAGTTGGGGTCGGTCATGTCGGTAACGAGCACATCGCCGGGCTGGACTTGGTCCATTTCGCTGATGTTGTGAACGAGGCGCACGGGGCCAGTGCCAATCTTTTGTCCAATCGCACGACCCGCGGCCAAGACAGCGCCCTTGCCTTTGAGCTTGTAGCGCATTTCGACTTGGCCAGCGGCCTGGCTTTTCACGGTCTCGGGACGCGCTTGCAGGATGTAGAGCTGGCCGTCGGTGCCGTCTTTGCCCCATTCGATGTCCATGGGGCGGCCATAGTGCTGCTCGATTACCAGCGCATAGTGGGCCAGTTGCAGCACGTCGGCATCGGTCAGGCTGTAGCGGTTGCGCTGCTCGACCGGCACATCGACGGTCTTGACGAGTTTGCCGTTGACGGCTTTTTCTTCTGGGGTGCTGAACACCATTTGGATCAGCTTGGAACCCAGGTTGCGGCGAATCAGCGCGTTTTTGCCCGCTTTGAGCATGGGCTTGTGGACGTAGAACTCGTCGGGGTTGACAGCACCCTGCACCACGGTTTCGCCCAAGCCATAGCTGGAGGTGATGAAGACCACTTGGTCAAAGCCGCTTTCGGTGTCGATGGTGAACATCACGCCCGCTGCACCCAAATCGGAGCGCACCATGCGCTGGACACCCGCCGACAGGGCCACCACGTCGTGCGCAAAGCCCTTGTGGACGCGGTAGCTGATGGCGCGGTCGTTGTAGAGGCTGGCGAACACTTCCTTCATTTTGTGCAGCACGTCGTCGATGCCAACCACGTTGAGGAAGGTT
>JBLIZX010000333.1:0-8230 GCA_048860285.1 Macromonas sp.
GGAGATGGCAAAACAACAAAGCAAGCATTGGCATGAACAGATTGTGCCGCATGCACCCCCAACGCACCTTGATACGCCGCAACACCGCGTTGAAAAAGCCCCCACCACGCCAACAGTTATAAACCAAACTACTACAATCACCGACTTTTTAAATTCATTTTTTGCGGGCGCTTGCACCCGCACAGTGCCATGAAATCCCGTCCTCTCATCGCATCGGTATTGCTGCTGGTGCTGGGCTTGGCATCGGCCGTGTGGGAAACACGGCGCGCCGAACACCACAACCAGCAACAGATCAGCGAACGGCTGGCGGTGCTGGCACAAGAGGAAACCGACATTTTGTTGCAACGCCTGCAAACCTACCAATACGGTTTGCGCGGCATGCGCGGGGTGATTGTGGCGCTGGGGCCCGACCAGCTCTCGCGCGCCAAAGTGTTGCAATACTTGGCCACACGCGACCTAAGAGGCGAATTTCCAGGAGCCACCGGCACCGGTTTTATACGCCGAGTGCCCCGCAACGCCGAAGCCCATTTTTTGCGCACGGCACGTGGCAACGACCAACCCAACTTCAACCTCTACGAGCTGGAGCCGCACACCCACCCCGAACGCTTCGTCATCCAGTACATTGAACCGCTGGCCGACAACCAACGTGCCCTCGGGCTGGATGTGGCCTCAGAAACGGGCCGTTACCACGCCGCAGTGGACGCAGCCCGACAACACCGCACCACCCTCACGCCACCGCTGACACTGGTGCAAGCTCAGGGCGAAGCGCAAACCGGATTTCTGGTGTTTTTTCCGGTGTACCGCGATGGCATGCCGCTCGATACACCCGAACGGCGCTGGGCGGCCACCGCTGGCTGGGCCTACATGCCGCTGCTGATCCGCGACCTGCTGCAAGGTTTTTACTTCCGGGGCGGGCAATACGACCTCAGCATCACCGACAACACCGTCGAAGACCAACCACTGCGCTTTTACAGCTCCACCCAAGACACCACCGATGCCGCGTTGCCCACACCCGGCATCAGCCACACCCTGGAGCGCGAGGTGTTTGGCCGATTGTGGAAGGTGGAGTTTCGCGCCACCCCGTCTTTCACCGAAGCCCTCAACTTGACCCACCCCTACCAGCACGGGCTGCTGGTGGCACTGGGCAGCGTGCTGCTGTCGGGGTTGCTGTATGTTGGGCTGTTGCACATACAACGCCGCCGCGAAGCGGCACTGGCCCATGCGCACATGGCGGCCATCGTCAACAGCGCCAACGATGGCATTGTGAGCAAAGACCTGCAAGGGCGCGTCACATCGTGGAACCCCGCCGCCGAACGCATTTTTGGTTACCCCGCCACAGCGGTGCTGGGCCACAACACCCAGCAGATGCTGGTGCCCCCCAACCGCCACCACGAAGAACAGCACATACTGGATGAAATTCGCCAAAACCACAGCCTACCGCTGTTTGAAACCGTGCGCCAGCGCCAAGACGGCAGCTTGTGCCACGTGGGCATTACCGTGTCGCCACTGCACGACGCAGAAAACCATGTGGCCGGCGCAGTGTTCATGGTGCGCGACATGACCGAGCGCCACGCTTTTGAACGCCAATTGCAACACCTGGTGGAACAAATGCAAATGGCGGTCGATATGGCCAAAATTGGCATGTGGAGCTGGACGGTGGGCAGCGACCAGGTGGAGTGGGACGAGCGCATGTACCAGTTTTATGGCCTGATGCAGCACAGCGGCCCACTGCCATTGGCACAAACGTTGGCGGTGATACATCCCGACGAGCGGCACACATTCGAGCAACAGTTGCGCGACGCAGGGCGCAACGCCACCCCGTTCTCATACACCTTCCGGGGGCTGCACCCCGATGGGCACATACGCTTCTTCAAAGCCTCGGCCGTTGTGGAGCCAGACACACGCCAAGGCACACGCAAACTGGTGGGCATTGCACGCGACATCACCGCCGAAATGCAAGCCACCGCCAGCATGGAGGCGCTCAACACGCAACTCGAAGAACTGGTGCAACAACGCACGCACGAATTGCACGCGGCCATGCAAGAAGCGCAACGCGCCAACAACGCCAAGTCGGAGTTCCTCTCCAGCATGAGCCACGAATTGCGCACACCACTGCACGCCATTCTGGGTTTTGGCCAACTGTTGGAGTCCGACTCCGAACTCAACAGCGAGCAATACGACTGTGTGGACGAAATGATGAAAGCTGGGCGACACCTGCTCAGTCTCATCAACGAAGTGCTGGATCTGAGCAAAATCGACGCGGGCCAGTTGCGGTTGGACTTGGCCCCGGTGGAATTGGGCGGCCTGATGCGCGAATGCCACCAACTGCTGCAACCGCTGGCACAAAAACAGCACATCACGTTGCGGTTGGATGCCCCCACCGCGCAAGAGCTTGCCTTGTACGTGCAAGCCGACCGCACACGGCTGCGCCAAGTGCTGCTCAACCTGATGGGCAACGCCATCCAGTACAACAACGCTGGGGGCTGGGTACACATCGCCGCCCAACCCGGCCCCACGGGTTGGGTGCGGTTGTCGGTGCGCGACAACGGCTGGGGTATGAGCGAAGACACGCTGGCCCACATTTACGAACCGTTTCAGCGTGGTGGCCAAGCCGACAGCCACACCAGTGGCACCGGCATTGGGTTGAGCATCAGCAAGCGTCTGGTAGAACACATGGCGGGCGAGTTGGACTGCCGCAGCGTGTTGGGGCAAGGCTCAGAATTCCGGGTGCAACTGCCCGAAGCCAGAGTCCCAGCCAACGCACCACGCCCGCCAGCAGAGCACGCCCCTCCCGCAGTTGCGACGGTACCCGAAACGCGTGGCGGCACCATCTTGTGCATCGACGACAACCCGGCCAACCTCAAGTTGATTGTGCGCATGTTGGAACCCTTGCCCCACACCAAAGTGCTGTGGGCGCACATGCCCCGGCGCGGCATTGAATTGGCCACCGCCCACCGGCCCGACCTGATTTTGCTCGACATCCACATGCCCGACCTCGACGGCTACCAAGTGTTGGAACAACTGCGGCAAGTGCCAGAGCTCAAGAACACACCCGTGGTGGCCATCACCGCCAACGCCATGCCCAGCGACGTAGCGCACGGCCTGCGTGCCGGGTTTACCGACTACTTGACCAAGCCGCTGGACAGCAGCACCTTCCTGCCCACAATCAGCCAGTGGTTGCCATAATCGGCACACTTCGAGTTTTACCCCCTGCACCTGTGCACGCCCACACCACCCTACTGCCTGACGCTGCCCTGCTGGAGCTGGATCAACTGGCCGCCCAAGCCGTTGGCCTGTCCGACCCCAACCCCCGCGTGGCCTGCCGCTTGGTGCTGACCGATGGGCGCGTGTTCGACGGCCACACCCAAGCCGCTGGCCACGCCCACGCTGAGGTGATGGCACTGCGCGCCGCACGCGCTGCCGGGGCCGACACGCAAGGGGCCACCGCGTATGTGACGCTGGAGCCATGCAGCCACCACGGCCGCACGCCACCGTGTTGCGACGCACTGATTGAAGCGGGAGTGGCCCACGTGGTGGTGGCCCTGCTCGACCCCAATCCACTGGTGGGAGGCCAAGGTGTGGCGCGGCTGCGCGCAGCGGGCATCCACGTGAACGTGCTACCCGCTGAACACCCGCTGGCACGAGCCTCGCGCGAGCGCAACATCGGTTTTTTGCACCGCATGACGCATGGCCTGCCGTGGGTACGCCTGAAGATGGCGGCCTCGCTCGATGGCACCACCGCGCTGGCCAATGGCGTAAGCCAGTGGATCACCAGCCCTGCCGCCCGCGCGGATGGTCACGCCTGGCGCAAACGCGCCGGAGCCGTGTTGACCGGTATCGGCACGGTGCTGGCGGACGACCCTGGCCTGGATGTGCGCTTGGTGCCCACCACCTTGCAACCCCTGCGCGTGGTGCTGGACAGCCAGTTGCGCACCCCACCCACCGCACGCTTGCTGTCCACACGCGGCCACACCCTGATTTACACCGCCGCCCCTGCCACACACACCCAAGCCCAACGGGATGCGCTCACTGCCGCAGGCGCACGGGTGCTGGATGCACCAGCGGCTTCCACGCCCTGCGGTGCCACACACACCCCAGTGGATTTGCCCACCGTGTTGCGTGATTTGGCCCAACGCGGTATCAACGAACTGCACCTCGAAGCGGGCGCGCGCCTCAGCGGGGCTTGGCTGCAAGCTGGACTGGTCAACGAACTGCTGCTGTACCTGGCACCGCAACTGCTGGGGCCGGGCACCGGGCTGGCCCAGATTGGCCCCTTCCAAACGCTGGCCCAAGGCGTGGCATTGCAATTTGTAGAAGCCACGCAAGTGGGGCCGGACTTGCGCATCCGTGCCCGCACCCTGCTGCCGCAACACACCTGAGTGGCCCATGCCACCGCTCCCGACCATTCGACCTCACGCCGACCTGCACGTGGTCGGGCTGGTGGCATCGGCGGGGGGCATTGAGGCCATGCTGCAACTGTTTGCCCAATTGCAACCGAATGGGCACTGCACCTACATCGTGGCACAACACATGGGCAACCGCATGCACACCGAGCTGATGACACGGGTGCTGCGCCGCACTTCGGTGTTGCCCATTGTGACGGCACAACCGCTGCAACCCCTGCTGCCAGACACCATCTATTTCATTCCTGCTGGATACGATGGCACCGTCACGGCCCACGGGCTGCAACTGGTACCACCCGCGCCGGGGCATGTCTCCACCCCATCGGGCAACACCTTGTTGGCATCGATGGCCAAACACTGCCCACGGCACTGTACCGGTGTGATTTTGAGCGGTGCGGGCATTGATGGGATGGAGGGAGCACGCGCCGTCCACCGTGCCGGTGGCAACGTTTTGGTGCAAGATCCCACCAGCGCCGCCTTCAATGGCATGCCCAACGCCACCATCGAGGCCAAGGTCGCCCACCAAATCTTGCCGCTGGACGAAATGGCGGCGTTGCTGCACCAGTTTCCCCCCGCTGCGCCCGTGGCTTGCACCGTTTCCAACGCGGCCCAACACACCGCTGCGAACCACGCCCATGTGCCTACATCCCACGTCCCCCCCTGCTGGCCCCCGCACGACTGGCACACTTGGCTGATCCAACTGCACCACATCAGCGGTGTGGACTTTTCTGGCTACAAACCTGAAACCCTGCAACGCCGCTTGCAACAACGCTTGGCCGCGCTGGGGCTCCAAGACCTGTCCGCCTACTTGGCCCACTGCCAGCGCCAACCCGATGAATGGCACACCATGCAACAACGGCTGCTGGTGTCGTATTCCTTTTTTTGGCGCGACCGCGAAGCGTTCAACACCTTGCAACGCACGCTGGGTGCCGCGTGGCTGCACCGCCCGTGCGACGCACCGCCGCTGCGCATTTGGGTACCCGCCTGCGCCAGCGGCGAAGAAGCGTACAGCCTGGCCATACTGCTGGCCGAACTCTGGCAGGACACCGACACCTTGGCGCAACGTGTGCAAATTCTGGGCTCCGACCTCAACGCCTGTGCCCTGCACCAAGCGCAGGTGGGGCGTTACCCCGCGTCCGTTCTGCGCGAGCTCACACCCGCCTGGCGAACGCGCTATTTCAGCGCACAGGGTCTGCAATGGGAAATTCACCCCGCGTTGCGGGCCTGTTGCACTTTCGAGGTGCGCAACGTGCTCACCAGCGCCCCCACCGGGCCGTTTGATTTGGTCAGTTGCCGCAACCTGCTGATCTACCTTCAGCCCACACAACAAACACAGCTGCTACAGTCCATCTACAACGTGTTGCAGCCCGAAGGCTGGTTGTTCATCTCGACCGTGGAATCGCTCGACAGCGCCAGCCTGCAACGCTTGCGGCCCGTACACGATGGCACCCAGCACCTCTACCAACGCCGTACAGGCACCAGCGGCTGACGCTGCCGCCCTTTACCGCTTTTCTGCAAAGGTCGCCCAACGCATGAAATTGTCGAACTTCTCCATTCGCACCCAATTGCTGGGGTTGGTGGGCGTGTTGTTGCTGGTGTTGCTGGCGTGGGGTGGTGTCACGCTGTACCAGCTGGAACAAGCCAACAACCGGCTAGAGCGCATGTACGTGGAACACCTGGAACCGATGGACAGCCTCAAGACCGTGTCCGACTTGTACGGCATCTTGGTGGTCGATACCGTCCACAAAGTCGGGCAAAACCACCTCAGTTGGGAGCAAGCCCGCCAAAACATCAAACACGCCCGCACGCTGATTGAACAATCGTGGCAACACTACGCCAGCCACCGTACCAGCTGGGACGATAACCACGCCAACGACATCGCCCACACCGAGGTGTTGATGGCCGATGCCAACGCACAAGTGGAACTGCTGGTGCATATTTTGGTGGCCGAAGACCGCCCAGCGTTGCACCTTTTTGCCACCCAGCAAATGTACGCAGGTATCGATCCACTGGTGCAACACCTCCAGCGGCTCAGCCAGCAGCAAAAACAACAAGCGCGGCGTTACCACGAAGCCTCAAACGCCACCTACCACCACGTGCGCCACACCTTTGCTTGGTGGCTGCTGGGCAGCGCGGTGCTGGGGGGCCTGCTGGGCATGTGGCTGTTGCGCGGGGTGCGCCGCCCGGTGCTGCAAGCGCAAGGCATCGCACAGCGCATCACACAAGGCGATTTGAGCCAACCCATCTATGCGGAGGGCAACAGCGAGACCGCACACCTGCTGCGCGCCCTCAACACCATGCAGCAACAGTTGCAACAGCAAGCGCATGGGCAATGGGTCAAAACGCACCTGTCCGACATCACCACCACCCTGCAACAGGTCGAGAACTACACCGAACTGGGCCGCGCCTTGCTGTCGGCACTGGCACCACTGGTCAACGCGGGGTGCGCCGCGTTTTACGTGCTCAACCCTGAACAACAGTTGCAACTGCTGGCCAGCTACGGCCACCCCCAACGCAAAATGTTGGGCAACCGCTTCGATGTCGGGCAAGGTCTGGTGGGCCAATGTGCGCTCGAAAAAGCGCCCATCACCGTTCATCAGCCCCCGCCCGACTACATTCAGATTCAATCCGGGCTGGGTGAGGCCGTGCCCGCTTGCATCATGTTGCTGCCGGTGATGCACCAAGACCAAGTGTTGGGCGTGTTGGAATTGGCCAGCTTTGTGCGGCCCAGCGAACGCGAAGAATCGTTGCTGGACACCTTGATGCCCATGTTGGCCATGCACATGGAGATTTTGCAACGCAAAGTCCACACCCAGCGCCTGCTGGAAGAAACCCAGCAACAAGCCCAACGCATGGAAAAACAGGCGGCTCAACTCGAAGAACAAGCCGTGGAGATGGAAGCCCAGCAAGCCGAGCTGATGGACACCGAGGCCTGGTACCGCAGCATCGTGGAATCGGCCCCCGACGGCATGGTGGTGGTCAACGAAGGGGGCACCATCGTGCTGTGCAACCCCAAGCTGGCCACCACCTTTGGCTACACGCAAGAGGAACTGCTGGGCCAGAACGTGGACATGCTGGTGCCCGACGATATCCGGCCCCGACACCCGCAAAACCGCGCCAACTTTATGGCCTCGCGCGGTTACCACGCGGTAGAAACTGGGCTGGAACTGCGTGGCCGCCACAAAAATGGCACCGTATTCCCCGCGGAATTTGGCATGAGCCTGCTGCCCTCGCGTGGCGCACGCGGGCGCTGTGTGGCGGTGTCGGTGCGCGACATCACCATCCGGCAAAAAGCCCAAGCACTGGTAGAACAAAACGCACAACAAATGCGCTTCATTCTGGAATCCAGCCCGGTGGCCGTGCGCATCAGCCAAGTGGCCGGTACACGCCAACTGGTGTTTGCCAACCAGGCCATGGCACAGCTGCTGCACACCACCCACGAACAAGTCATGCAGATGCACCCCTCGGCGTGTTACGCCGATGTGGCCGACTTTCAACGCATCATCGAGCGCACCGACCGGGGCCAATCGGTGTTCAACACCCCAATGGCGCTCAAGGCCGTGGACGGCACGGCGGTGCAGGTGCAAGCCTCGTACATTCCGATGGACTACAACGGTCAACCGTGCATATTGACCTGGTTTTTTGATCTGGGGGCCTGAGCGGATACACCAGCCCCACACCTCGCTCCACCACACCGTGGGTACACTGAATGTCTGCACAATACGGCACACCACCACCTTTCTGCGAAAATACCACCATGTTTACCGGAATCATCACCGGCGTGGGGCGCATCGTCGCCGTCCAGCCACTCGGCAGTTCTTTGCAAC
>JBLIZX010000334.1:0-4622 GCA_048860285.1 Macromonas sp.
TACCAGTTCATGAAAGTGCCCAGCGCCCGCTTTGGCGAACACCGCATTTTTGAGCAACTGGGCCTGCCCGTGGAAGGTTTGGGCGATGGCTTTAGCTGGAAAAGCAAAGATCTGGATCACTCCGCCGAACTGGCACGCCAAGGTTGGGCCAAGGCGCGCGACACCATTTTGGGTGGCGCACACTTCATGGTAGTGCTGGACGAATTGACCTACCCGTTGATCTATGGCTGGATTGCGCTGGACGACGTGCTCACCACACTGCAACAGCGGCCCAAGGATGTCCATGTCGTTATCACGGGCCGCCGCTGTCCACCTGAGATCATCGCCATCGCCGACACCGTGACCGAAATGACGCTGGTCAAGCACGCATTTCAGGCGGGCATTCCCGCCCAACGTGGTATCGAAGACTGATATCGAAGACTGATGCCCGACCGCCACGACCACCACGCCTTGCAGCAGGTGCCCGCCACCGCCTTTACCTCCGCAGAGGCGGCGGCGGTGTACCGTGCCATCCGTGAACGGCGCGACATGCGCCACTTCTGTGGTGGCTCGGTCGCGCCCGAGGTCTTGCAGCGTTTGTTGCAAGCCGCGCACCACGCCCCCAGCGTAGGCTTCATGCAGCCGTGGCGTTTTGTCCGGGTGCAGGAAGCGGCACGCCGCCAGCAGTTGCATGAGCTGATCGAAGCCGAACGCTTGGCCACCGCCCGCGCCTTGGGTGAACGCGAGGACGAGTTCATGCGCCTCAAAGTGCAAGGCGTGCTAGAGGCCGCCGAGGTGCTGGTGGTGGCGCTGGCCGATGGACGCGAACGCCACATCTTTGGCCGCCGCACCTTGCCCGAGATGGATCTGGCTTCCGCCGCCTGCGCCATCCAAAATCTGTGGTTGGCCGCCCGCGCCGAAGGGCTGGGATTGGGTTGGGTCTCACTGTTCGACCCGGTCAGCGTGAAGAACTTGCTGGACATGCCCACGGGCGCG
The DNA here is from genome assembly GCA_048860285.1 of Macromonas sp. Taxonomy (GTDB): domain Bacteria; phylum Pseudomonadota; class Gammaproteobacteria; order Burkholderiales; family Burkholderiaceae_C; genus Macromonas_A. Next base: position 976 of record JBLIZX010000334.1, read on the forward strand.
CACCCGATTGCCGTGTTGTGTCTGGGGCCTGTCGCGGGCTACTACACCGAACCCATGCTGGCCCAAACCGGCTGGGCGCAACGCGCCGCGTTGTCCGATCTGGTGTTTGACGACCGCTGGGGCCAGACCAGCGACTTGTTTTCCGGTTAGGCCATGCTGGAACCCCACATCGCTGCCTTGGCCGTGCTGCTGGCGCTGGCCATCGACCGCTGGTACGGTGAGCCGCCCGCAGCGTGGCACCCGGTGGTGTGGATGGGGCGCTTGCTGGGCGCACTGGGCCGGCACATTGCGCCACCAACTTCAGCCCACATGCCCCCCCAATCGGCCAACTTGCCGCGTGCTCGCCCGTTCGTGCTGGGTGCTTTGGCTTGGACGTTGGGGGCGGTGTTGGTTACGGGATTGGCGCTGGCGTTGCAAACCCTGTTCTGGCACACCTTGCCCGCTTGGGCCTGTGCCTTGACGCTGGGGCTGTGGCTCAAGCCGCTGTTCGCTTGGCGCATGTTGCACGATGAAGTGGGTGCCGTGGAAGCAGCGCTGCAACAATCGCTGGTGCAGGGGCGGGAGCGCCTGTCGTGGTTGTGCAGCCGCGACGTGAGCCAACTCACCGAAGCCCAAGTGCGCGAAACCGCCATCGAAACCTTGGCCGAAAACCTCAACGATTCGGTGGTGGCCCCGCTGTTCTGGTTTGCGGTGGCCGGATTGCCGGGTGCGGCGCTGTACCGCTGGGCCAACACCGCCGATGCCATGTGGGGCTACCGGGGCGAACGCGGGGGCTGCGACTGGACGTGGGCCGGCAAATGGGCCGCCCGTGCCGACGATGCGCTCTCTTGGTTGCCCGCACGTTTGACGGGTGTGGCGCTGATGTTGCTGTCGTCCAGCCAATCACGCCAACGCTGGGGCCAGTGGTGGCGCGAGACGGGCATCACCCCATCCCCCAATGGTGGCTGGCCGATGGCCGCAATGGCCTTGGCCTTGGGGATACAACTGGGCAAGCCTGGGGTGTATGTTCTCAACGCCAGCGCACCGCCCCCCTGTGCGCCCGACAATGCACGCGCCCAGCGGTTGGCCGCAGCGGTGGTGGTCGTCATCGTGGGCATGGCGGGGCTGGCGCTGCTGGTCGGCTGGGCCAGCGTGTAGCATCACCGTCATGGCCCGGTTTCCAATTCTCACCCCCACCACGTCGCAGCACGCTGTGCCACAGCGCCAGCACGGGGGCACCGACGCACGCGGCCCTGCGCGCTGGGATTTTTCTACCAACAGCAACGCCTGCGGCCCTTGCCCCACCGTGCTGCAAGCGGTGCAGCAGGCCGATGCCAGCCGTTACCCCGATGCCACGTACACCGCTTTGTGCCACGTCTTGGCCGATTTTCACGGCGTGGAACCAGGCCGAATCGTGCTGGCCGCCAGCGCCAGCGAAGCGATTCAGCGCATGACCGCAGCTTGCGTGCGCTTGGCTGTGCCGGGGCAGGGCGGCAGCGTGAGCGTACCCTGTCCAGCGTATGGCGACTACGCCCACGCCGCCCACGCCTGGGGCTGGCCCGTGATTCACCGCCCACACGGCCAACCATTTGTTGCCACAACCAGCACCCTGCATTGGTACTGTGACCCCGCCAGCCCCACCGGGCAAGACATGCTGCCGCCCAGCACGCAGCCATGGCCCCGTGGCGTATGGGTGCTGGACCGCGCCTACCAGCCCTTGCGCCTGCATGGCACCTGTGGCTGGCCTGTTGAGGTGTTGAACCAGGTGTGGCAACTCTGGAGCCCCAACAAAGCACTGGGCCTGACTGGCGTGCGTGCTGCGTACCTCATCGCCCCAGTCAATGCCGACGACACCTTGTTGCGTACATTGGAAGCCTTGGCACCCTCATGGCCCATTGGCGCGCACGGTGTGGCCATGCTGGACGCTTGGACGCAACCCGACACCGACACTTGGCTGGCGGCCAGCCGCGATACCTTGCGCCATTGGCACACCGAACAACTCGAACAACTCACGCAACGCGGTTGGACGTTTTTACCCAGCCAAACCCCATTTGCCTGCGGCCAACCACCACACCCGCTGGATTTGGAATGGCTGCACCAACGCTTTGGCGTGCGCCTGCGCGACACCACCAGCATGGGCTTGCCGGGTCACTGCCGCCTCAGTGCCCAGCCGCCAGCGGCTCAGGCCGCTTTGCTGCATGCACTGGACCACCACACCCATTCCTGAAGTAACACAAATGTCCCACAACCTCGCTCCTTGCATCATGGTGCTGGGCACCACCAGCGGTGCTGGCAAAAGCTGGCTCACCACCGCGTTGTGCCGCCACTATGCGCGGCTGGGCCTCAAAGTGGCCCCCTTCAAAGCCCAGAACATGAGCAACAACGCCCGCGTCGTGGCCGGACCGGGGGGGCAGTGGGGCGAGATTGGTTCCGCGCAATACTTTCAGGCCTTGGCCGCCCGCGCGGTGCCCGATGTGCGCATGAACCCGCTGCTGCTCAAGCCCGAAGCCGACACGCGCAGCCAAGTGGTCCTGCTGGGCCAGGTCAACCCGGAACTGACCGCCATGCCGTGGCGTGGCCGCAGCGAACACGTCTGGCCCCACATCACCCAAGCGTTGGACAATTTGCGCGCCGAGCACGATCTCGTCATCATCGAAGGCGCTGGCTCGCCCGCTGAAATCAACCTGCACAGCAGCGACATCGTCAACATGCGCGTGGCCCGCCACGCCAACGCCCGCTGCTTGCTCGTCACCGACATCGACCGGGGCGGGGCCTTCGCCCACCTGTACGGCACATGGGCACTGCTGCCCCAAGAAGAACAACGCCTCATCCACGGCTTTGTGCTCAACAAGTTCCGGGGCGATGCCAGCTTGCTGGCCCCTGCACCACAGATGCTGCAAGACTTGACTGGCGTACCCACCGTGGCCACCTTGCCCATGTGGTGGCAACACGGTTTGCCCGAAGAAGACGGCGTGTTCGACGACCGCAGCATCACCGCAGGTTCCGTGCGCCTGACCGTGGCGGTGGTGGCCTACCCACGCATCAGCAATTTGGACGAGTTCCAGCCCCTCAAGAACGTGCCCGGTGTCAAGCTGCTGTGGGCGCGCAGCCCGGCCGATCTGGTGGGGGCGGACTGGGTGATTCTGCCCGGTAGCAAACACACCAGCGCCGATCTGGCTTGGTTGCGCCTCCAAGGGCTGGATACCGCCATCGCGCAACACGCGGCCCAGGGCAGGGCGGTGCTGGGCATCTGTGGGGGCTTGCAAATGCTGGGCGAGGCTTTGATCGACCCGCACGGCATCGACGGCAATGCCCCCGGCCTAGGTCTGCTGCCCGTGGTCACGCAGTTTGAACGCGACAAGACTGTGCAACCGATACACACCCAATTTGGCGCTTTGCCCGCTGGGCCGTGGGCGGCGTTGTCGGGGGTGACGGTGCAGGGCTACGAGATCCACCACGGCCAGACCGTGCCGCACCCTGCCATGCTGGCGGCGGGGCAAGTGGCCCACCCCGTCTTGCCGCACGGAGGCTGGTGCAACGCCCAAGGCAACGTGCTGGGCCTGTACCTGCACGGTCTGCTGGAAGACCCGCACGTGCTGCAAGCCCTGTTTGGCACACAGGTGCCCACGCTTGACACCGTGTTTGACGCATTGGCCGACTACATCGAA
>JBLIZX010000335.1:0-6262 GCA_048860285.1 Macromonas sp.
GGCACACCTTCCAAGCGCGCTTGGCTGGCAATCTCTTGGGCGCTGCCTCCGCGCAAAATAATGCTTTGCATGGCCTCGCTGATGGGCATCACTTGGTAAATACCGATCCGGCCTTTGTAGCCATTGTTGCAGGCGTTGCAACCCACGGCCCGGTAAGGTTGCCATTTGCCGTCCAGTTCGGTGGCGTGGTAGCCCGCTTTGAGCAAAGCTTGTTCGGGGTATTCTGCCGGGCTTTTGCACTGCTTGCACAGCCGCCGTACCAGCCGTTGCGCCGTGATGAGGTTCACGCTGGATGCGATGTTGAACGGGGCCACCCCCATGTTGAGCAGGCGGCTCAGTGTAGAAGGCGCGTCGTTGGTGTGCAGGGTTGACAGCACCATGTGCCCCGTCTGCGCAGCCTTGATGGCGATATCGGCGGTTTCCAAATCGCGGATTTCGCCCACCATGATGATGTCGGGGTCTTGCCGCAAAAACGAGCGCAACGCCGACGCAAACGTCAGCCCCGCTTTTTCGTTCACATTGACCTGGTTTACGCCCGGCAGGTTGATTTCCGAGGGATCTTCGGCGGTGCAGATGTTCACCCCCGGTTGGTTCAGCAAATTCAAAAACGTGTACAGCGACACCGTTTTGCCCGAGCCGGTAGGGCCTGTGACCAGCACCATGCCGTAGGGTCGCATGATGGCTTGCAGCAATTTCTCTTGTTCGTCCGGCGCGTAGCCCAAGGCCTCAATGCCCATCTGGGCGCTGCTGGGATCCAGAATCCGGATTACGATCTTCTCACCAAACAACGTGGGCAGTGTGCTGATGCGAAAGTCGATCACCTTCTCTGGCCCCACCTTGAGCTTCATGCGCCCGTCTTGCGGAATGCGCCGCTCGGCAATATCGAGCTTGGAGATGATCTTGATGCGCGAGGCCAGTTTCTCTTTCACCGCAATCGGTGGGCTGGCCACCTCGCGCAATTCGCCATCGATGCGAAACCGCACCCGGTACGTGTGTTCGTACGGTTCAAAGTGCAAATCCGAAGCCCGCATCGCGTAAGCATCGAGCAGCATTTTTTGCAGGAAGCGCACGATGGGCGCGTCTTCCACCTCGGGGGCCACTTTTTCGGCGGGTTCGGCGGCAGACAGCTCCAAGCTGCTTTCATCGAACACGAATTCGCCGCCCACAATGTGGTCTAACGTCTCGCTGGCCGTCTTGGCGCGCACCTCCACGCTGCGCATCAGCTTGTCGTATTCGACCACCACCCAGTCCACGCTGCATTGGGTGGCGAACTTGATTTTCTCTGCCGCTTGTTGGTCGGACGGGTCGGCGGTGGCCACCGTGAGGCGGTTGCCACGCCGCACCAGCGGCACCAGCCGGTACTGCTGGCACAACTTGGCGCTGAGCAGGCCCGGGGGCAACTGTTGCAAGTCCACCGCGTCCAAGTCCAGCAGTGGCGCTGCAAACGCTTGCGCCATGGTGTGCGCCAGTTCTGTGGCCGACACCGCGCCGCTGTCAATCAACTCCACCATGAAGCTGCTGCGCTGGCTCTGGGCTTTGGCGTAGAGGGTCTCGGCGGTTTTGGGCTCCAGCGTGCCGGCTTGGATCAGGGCCTTGGCCAGCCCCGGCAGGGCCATACTGGCCAGGTTCAATTCGTCTTCAGCCATGCGGTCGCGGCGTGTGCGGCACGGCCCACGCTGGCCACCGCACCAAACCCGCCACGGTGTCTGGGAGGTGGGGCATCGTGTATATTCCGTCCAAAATTTACATCGTTGTGGAAAGTTTGTGGGATTTTAAGATGCACCACAGGCTGGAGAAAAAAATCATGGATCTGCGCAAACTCAAAACCCTGATCGACCTGGTGTCGGAATCCAATGTGTCCGAGCTCGAAATCACCGAGGCCGAAGGCAAAGTGCGTATCGTCAAGGCCACCACCGCTGCCTTTGTGCCCGCCCCAGTGGCCGTGCCCACGGTCACGGTGGAGCCCGCACCCGCAGCCCCTGTGGCTGCGCCAGTGGTTCCTGCCCCAGTGGTGGCCGAAGCGCCCAAGGGCCACATCCTCAAATCGCCCATGGTAGGCACCTTCTACCGTGCCTCCAGCCCCGGTGCCAAGCCGTTTGTGGAAGTGGGTCAGGGTGTCAAAGAAGGCGATGCCATCTGCATCGTTGAAGCCATGAAAATCCTCAACGAAATCGAAGCCGACAAATCGGGCATCGTCACGCAAGTGCTGGTGGACAACGGCGCAGCGGTCGAATACGGCCAGCCGTTGTTTGTGATCGAATAAACCTGCGCCGCGTTGCCACCCATGTTCAAAAAAATCCTGATCGCCAACCGGGGCGAAATTGCCTTGCGCGTGCAACGCGCCTGCCGCGAAATGGGCATCAAGGCGGTGATGGTGTACTCCGAAGCCGACCGCGAGGCCAAGTACGTCAAGTTGGCCGATGAGGCGGTGTGCATCGGCCCGGCACCGTCCAACCTGAGCTACCTCAACATGCCTGCCATCATCTCGGCAGCCGAGGTCACCGATGCCGAGGCCATCCATCCTGGCTATGGCTTCTTGAGCGAAAACGCCGACTTTGCCGAGCGTGTGGAGCGCAGCGGCTTCAAGTTCATCGGCCCCACGCCCGAATCCATCCGCATGATGGGCGACAAAGTGTCGGCCAAGCAGGCCATGATTCGCGCGGGTGTGCCGTGCGTGCCGGGCTCTGAAGGAGCCTTGCCCGACGACGCAGTGGTCGTCAAACGCATTGCCAAAAGCATCGGCTACCCGGTCATCATCAAGGCCGCTGGTGGCGGTGGTGGCCGTGGCATGCGCGTGGTGCACACCGAAGCCGCGCTGCTGCACGCGGTGCAGACCACCAAGGCCGAGGCCGCTGCCGCGTTCGGCAACCCTGAGGTGTACATGGAGAAATTTCTCCAGAATCCACGCCACATTGAAATCCAAGTATTGGCCGACCAACACCGCAACGCGGTGTACCTGCACGAGCGTGATTGCTCCATGCAGCGTCGTCACCAAAAAGTGATCGAAGAAGCACCTGCACCGGGCATTCCACGCCGCTTGATCGAGCGCATCGGGGCACGCTGTGCCGAAGCCTGCAAAAAAATCGGCTACCGGGGCGCGGGCACCTTCGAATTTTTGTACGAAAACGGCGAGTTCTACTTCATTGAAATGAACACCCGCGTGCAGGTCGAGCACCCGGTCACCGAGATGATCACCGGCATCGACATCGTGCGCACCCAAATTTTGGTGGCGGCGGGCGAAAAACTGCCTTTCACGCAACGCCAAATCCAGCTCAACGGCCACGCCATCGAGTGCCGCGTCAACGCCGAAGACCCGTACAAATTTACCCCGTCGCCAGGGCGCATCACCGCTTGGCACGCGCCGGGTGGGCCGGGGGTTCGGGTCGATTCGCACGCCTACACCAACTACATGGTGCCGCCCAACTACGACTCCATGATCGGCAAAGTCATCGTCCACGCCGACACGCGTGAACAAGCCTTGGCGCGCATGAGCAGTGCCCTGTCCGAAGTGGTGATTGAAGGCATCAAGACCAACGTGCCGCTGCACCGCGAATTGATGGTCGATGCCAGCTTTGTGGCCGGAGGTACCAACATCCACTACTTGGAAGACTGGTTGTCCAAGCGTGCCCGCTGACCCACTTTTACCCGCAAGGCCTGCCCATGTTTGAACTCGTGTTGTTGGTACCCGAAGCGTGCATTGAAGACCTCAGCGACGCGCTGGAGGCATTGGACGCACTGAGCGTGTCGGTGGAAGATGCCGACGCTCAGACCCCTGCTGAACAAGCCTTGTTTGGCGAGCCCGGCATGCCTGCGCCCAAAGCCGGTTGGCAGCGTTCGCGTGTGGTCGCCTTGTTCCCCGACGAAGCCCCGGCGCGCGAGGCCGCCGACCTGTTGGCGCTGCAAGATTTTTTTGCCGGTTGCGAAACCGTGGGCGTGCGCCCAGTGGCCGACCAAGACTGGGTGCGCTTGACGCAATCGCAATTTGCCCCGGTGGACATCACGCCCACGTTCTGGATTGTGCCGAGCTGGCACGAGCCGCCTGCTGCCGCCCAACAAATCATCCGTCTTGACCCCGGCCTGGCTTTTGGCACCGGCACCCACCCCACCACCCGCATGTGCTTGCGTTGGATCGCCCAGCGCGATCTCAGCGGCCAGCGTGTGCTGGACTACGGTTGTGGTTCCGGCATTCTGGCCATTGGAGCGGCCAAGTTTGGCGCGTCTGAGATCGTGGCGGTCGATATCGATCCAGCGGCGGTGGAATCTACCCACATCAACGCCGCCAACAACCACGTGACCTTGCAAGTCGGCTTGCCCGATGTGGCACAAGGCAGCTTTAACGTGGTGCTGGCCAACATCTTGGCCACACCGCTCAAAGTGCTGGCCCCGCTGCTGTGCGCCCACGTGGCCACCGGTGGCCATCTGGTGTTGGCCGGTATTCTGGAACGTCAGGCCCAAGAATTGCAAGAAGCCTATGCACCGTACCTCGTGCTGAACGTGGCCGACAGCGAAGACGGCTGGATTTTGATGACCGCGACCGCCGCGCGTTGAGCGCATGACCACCAGCATCGTCCGTTGCCCCACTTGCCAGACCGCGTTCAAAGTCACGCCTGAACAGTTGGCGGTGGCTGGCGGCATGGTGCGCTGCGGGCATTGTCAGGCGGTTTTCAACGCGGGTGCGCCGCCGACGGGCCATGCGCCCGCCACAGCGGTGCCTGCACCGGCCCCTGCCGCTGGTGGTTCTGGCGGTACGCCTGTACTTTCTTTCTTGCGCGACAAAACACCCTCCGCATCGGCGTTGGACGCTTGGTTGCGCCAACCCCGCGTTCAGTTGGGTTTGAAAGTGGCGTTGGGTGTGCTGGTGTTGACACTGGGCCTGCAATGGCTGCTGTACGCCCGCGATCGCTTGGCCGCCAACGACCCTGCGTGGCAACCCGTGCTCAACGGTCTGTGCGTGCCTTTTGGTTGCGAGGTAGCGCCCCTGCGCGAACTGCAAGCTTTGCGCATCGACAGCACCGTGTTGCAGCGCCGCCCACCCGACCAGTTTGTGTTTGAGTTGGTGTTGAAGAACACCGCACCGCGTGCCTTGGCCACACCTGCGGTTGAATTGAGCTTGACCGATGCCAGCGGCCAATTGCTGGTACGTCGCGTGTTGTTGCCTGCCGACTGGCAGCCCCCGGCACGCCTATCGTTGCCGGCCGGTTCTGAGTCGCCGTTGCAGGTGGCTTGGACCTTGCCCGAGGCCACCGCACAGGCCATGAGCAACTACCGTGCCTTGCTGTTTTACCCCTGATTGATTCCACCATGTCCATTCTGATCTGCGGCTCTTTGGCCTTTGACACCATCATGACGTTTGAGGGCCGCTTTGCCGAGCAGATCTTGCCCGACCAGTTGCACATCCTCAACGTGTCGTTCCTTGTGCCGGGTTTGCGGCGCGAATACGGCGGCTGTGCGGGCAACATCGCCTATGGCTTGCGCCAGTTGGGAGCGGTGCCGCGTCCGGTGGCCATGCTCGGCAACGATGGCGAGGACTACCTGGCCCGCTTGCAGGCCCTGGGGATGGACACGCAACAGGTGCTCCTTGCGCCTGAGCACTACACCGCACAGGCCATGATCATGACCGACCGCGACAACAACCAAATCACGGCCTTCCACCCCGGTGCCATGATGCAGGCCCACCTCAACCCCATCCAGGCCGCTGATGGCGAACATATTGGCATCATCTCGCCCGATGGGCGCGATGCCATGCTGCAACACGCAGAACAGTTCCACGCGGCGGGTATCCCGTTTGTGTTCGACCCGGGCCAAGGTTTGCCCATGTTCAACGGCGAAGAACTGTTGCGTTTTGTGGAGCTGGCCGACTGGGCTGCGCTCAACGACTACGAAGCCCGCATGCTCAGCGACCGCACTGGGTTGGACTACGCCACTTTGTCGCAACGCCTGCGCGGTTTGGTCATTACGCTGGCCGATCAAGGCTGCGAAGTGTGGGAAAACGGCCAGCGTACCCACATTGCAGGCGTGACTGCCAGCGCCGTGGTGGATCCTACGGGGTGTGGCGATGCCTTCCGCTCCGCTTTGTTGTTTGGGCTGGCCCAAGGTTGGCCACTGGCCCGCTGCGCGGCGCTGGGCAACCGCATGGGTGCGGCCAAAATTGCTTGCCGGGGCGGGCAGAACTACACGCTGGATGCCAGTGCCCTGCTGGCCGAATTGGACGCTTGACCGTCCGCCTTGGTGTTGTGGTCAGCGGCAGTGCCGCCGTACGGTT
>JBLIZX010000336.1:0-3364 GCA_048860285.1 Macromonas sp.
CAGCAGCGCCGCAAACGTGCCCAGCAACGCCACCGGCACCACAATGGTTGGAATCAAGGTGTAACGCCAGTTCTGCAAGAACAGGAACATCACCAAAAACACCAGCACCACCGCTTCCACCAGCGTTTTGACGACCTGCTCAATGGAAATCTTGACGAAGCGCGAACTGTCGTACGGAATGTTCCACTTCACGCCGTCGGGGAAGTAACGTTCCAGCTCCTGCATTTTGGCACGCACCGCTTGTGCAGCGGCCAGTGCGTTACCGCTGGGGGCCAATTGCACCCCCATGCCCACAGCGGGTTTGCCGTTCAAGCGCGCACTGGTGGCGTACAACTGCCCGCCCAATTCAATGCGGGCCACATCTTTGAGGCGTACGGTAGAGCCGTCCGCATTGGCGCGCAACACAATGCGGCCAAACTGTTCGGCGTTGGCCAGTTGGCCATCCACCACCACCGTGGCGGCAATGCCTTGCCCGGCCACGTTGGGCAGGCTACCGATCTCGCCCGCCGACACTTGCGCGTTTTGGGCGCGGATGGCGTTGTTGACATCGGCGGCACTCAGGTTGTAGCCCAACAGTTTGGCCGGGTCGATCCAGACCCGCATCGCACGTTCGCTGCCAAACAACTGCACTTGGCCGATACCGGCCACACGTTGCAGTTCAGGCACCACGTTGCGCGAAGCGTAATCGCCCAGCGCCACCGGGTCCCAAGCCGGGTTGTCGGACGAGAGCATGGTGAACAGCAAAAAGTTGCTGCGCGACTTGTCCACCCGCACACCCTGCTGCGTCACCGCCGAAGGCAGGCGCGGCGCAGCGCGTGAGAGTCGGTTTTGCACGTCCACCTGCGCCAACTCCGGGTTGGTGCCAGTCTCGAAGGTCAACGTGAGCGTGCCCGTGCCGTCGGCTTGCGCCACCGACTCCATGTAGATCAACCCCGGCGAGCCGTTCATCTCGCGCTCAATCACCGACAACACACTGTCTTCCAGTGTCTGCGCCGACGCACCGGGGTAAGTGGCCGACACCACCACCGACGGCGGGGCCACACTCGGGTATTGGGCAATGGGCAACTTGGTGATGGACAGCGCGCCCAACACCATCACAAACAGCGCCACCACCCACGCAAAAATGGGGCGCTCAATAAAGAACTTGGCCATGCTCAGTTCCCCTGCTTGGCACCGGCGGCCTTGTCAGCCGCAGCAGCAGGCGCACCCGGCGCGGCTGGTGCAGCGCCAGCCGCTTGGGGCTGCCACGGCACCGGCTTGACCACGGTGGCACCGCGCAACTTCTGAAAGCCGTCCACCATCACCTGCTCACCGGCCTTGAGGCCGTCCACCACAATCCACTGGCCGTTTTGTTGGCCCGTGATTTTGAGCGGACGCGGGGCAAACTTGCCATCGCTGGCCACCACCAGCGCGGTATCACCTTGCGGCGTGCGCGTCACGGCCTGCTGCGGCAACAAAATGGCGTTGCTGGCTTGGGCCTGCTCCAACTTGACCCGCACGTACAAACCCGGCAACAACTTGCCACCGGGGTTGGGCACTGCCGCGCGCAGCGTCACTTGGCCACTGGTGCTGTCCACCGTCACATCGGTGAACAGCAGCTTGCCGGGGTGCGGGTGTTCGGTGCCATCTTCCAGCACCACCTTGATCTGGGCTGCGCCACCGCGCTTGAGCTGGCCCGACTCCAGCGAACGGCGCAACTTGAGCGCCTCGCTGGCGGGCTGGGTAAAGTTGACGTACATCGGGTCGATTTGTTGCACCAGCGCCAGCGGGGTCGGTTCCCCTTGGCCCACCAGCGCGCCTTCCGTCACCAGCGCACGGCCAATGCGGCCTGCAATCGGTGCGGTCACGTTGGCGTAACTCCGGTTGATGGTGGCGGTCTGCACCGCCGCGCGGGCCAAGCCTACATCGGCCAGCGCCTGCTTGTGGGCGGCATCGGCGTTGGTAAATTCTTGTTGGCTGATGGCTTTGTCGGCCAACAACGGACGGTAACGCTCCAGCAAGGCGTGGGCTTGGGCCACATTGGCCTGGGCCTTGGCCAGTTGCGCCTGGGCACTGGCCAAAGCCGCGTCGTAAGGTGCGGCATCGATGCGGAACAACGCCTGCCCCGCCTTCACATCGGCCCCTTCGTCAAACAAGCGTTCTTGCAAAATACCCGCCGCACGGGCGCGCACCTGCGCCACGCGCGAGGCCTCCAGCCGCCCCGGCAATTCGTTGACCAGTCCGACATCCCCCGGCTGTACCATCAGCACCCCCACTTGGGGCGGCGGCATACCACCCGCAGGCGGCCCTGCGGGCGCAGCAGCTTTGTCGCCACCACCACACGCGGTCAAAGCCACCACAGCGGGCACCGCCCACCACCAACGCAACGCCTGTGCGGGCCGACGCACAGCAGGTAAAACACGGGACATAAGCACCATCACATTCATCGACAACTGTACAAAGCCCGTAATATACATACAATTATGGATGTATGTAATACCTGAGGAGATTGTGTGGCCCGACGCACCAAAGCCGAAGCCTTGCAAACCCGGCACAAGTTGCTGGATGCGGCAGAAACCGTGTTTTTGCGCCAAGGGGTATCGCGCACCTCTCTGGCCGAGATCGCCACCGAGGCGGGGGCCACGCGCGGTGCCATTTACTGGCACTTTAAGGACAAAACCGACCTGTTCCAAGCCATGATGGAGCGCGTGATCTGGCCTTTGGAAGAAGCGTTGCGGCTGGCCTCTGAGGCCCAAGCCAACGGCGACAACAGTTTGCAACGCATGTGCAACCTGATGCAAACCGCGTTGCACAAAACCGTCCACGATCCCAAAACCCGCTGCGTGTTTGAGATTGCGCTGCACAAAGTGGAATACACCCCCGAGCTGCAAGCACTGGCACAGCGGCGGCTGACGGTGTTTCAGGGCATGGTGGCGGTCACGGAACAAGCCCTGACGCAAGTGGCGCTGTTGCGCCAACAAGCGTTGCCCATGCCAGCGCATGCGGCCGCGCTGGGCCTGCACATGCTGGTGGATGGGCTGATCAACCTGTGGCTGCTCGATCCACAGGGTTTTGATCTGGAAACCACGGGCGCGCAAGCCATAGAAAACTACCTGCGCGGCCTAGGGCTGCACAATTACACGGCCAGCAGTTCCACTTCAAACAGCAACGTGGCGTTGGGCGGAATCACACCACCGGCACCCCGGGCACCGTAGCCCAAGTTGGCCGGAATCACCAAACGGCGCGTGCCGCCCACGGCCATGCCTTGCACGCCTTCGTCCCAACCCTTGATAACGTGGCCCGCACCCAGCGGAAACTGGAACGGTTGGCCACGGTCTTTGCTGGAATCGAACTTGGCACCAGCGGCACCGTTGTTGTAGAGCCA
>JBLIZX010000337.1:0-12809 GCA_048860285.1 Macromonas sp.
AATATATTAACTATCATAATTTGCTTAAAAAATAATTTTGTATTTTGTATTAAAATTAATTTTTCTGAAATATAATTTAATTACGTATTTTTTAAAGTTAAGAGTCAGTCGCTCGATAAAATAAAATTTTTTAAGCGACTGATTTTTGTGTCAATAATTTAGTATTAAATTAATTTAATTTCAAATTCTTTGTTGTGTCTTTAAGTTGAACAATCCATAGTGATTTTAGTATGGATTTCATTTTTTCATGTCTTGAGTGAATTGTTTCCACATCCCATTTTTCGAAATTGCAAATATCTTTTGTAATATCAAAAGATGATTTGTTATTTGCTTTGTTGTAAATCAATTTTTTCTTATCAAAGTCGCTGTTTTGGGCTTCAGAATTTTTATGGCCACTGATGAGTGTTAAATTTCCTAGACGATGCAGCCAATATTCATGCTGTTCGTTTGTGAAGGCTGACTTCCAGTAGTCACCACTTATCTTTTGAGGTAGAATGTGCTCAATTGTGATTCTTCCGTTATAGGTTTTTGATACGGAAAAATCTTGAATTTCCGTGTCAATTCTTAGAAGAATGCTTTTAATTAATGAAACTTGACTTGGCCTTGGTTCGTACATTGGGTTATCTAGTGCTTTTACAAATCCATCGTTGTCAGAGTGGTGGATTATTGCTTGAATTATTTCTTCGAAAGTTTTATTGTTGTTTATTGCCGCTAACGCTGAATAAGCAACAGCTTCTCTTTGGCTTTTTATTTGCCTTTTTATCCATCCATGCATATAAACTGCTTCGAATATCTTTACAAACTTTGCAAAGCTAGTTTTTGGTGTATTTATGTTGTTGTTGGACGATTTATTTAAAAAGGCCATCAGCGGAGGTACCCATTCATCATGAGATAAATATGAAAGCGTTTTTATCCTTCGTTCTAATGCTGGATCATTAAAATCACCAAAGTCATTCTCTATAATTTTTATATAATTTCTTGCAGATACCAAAAGCGACATAGACATCGTTACCGCATCGCCAAAAAAATCTTCTTTGAGCGTAGTCAAGTAACTGTCGTAGTCTTGTTTTGTAACACGATTCCTATCTTTTTTTTCAGACAGTTTATTTATCGATAAAAATTTATCCAAATTTTTTACGCCAATTAAATTTTCAATTTCTTGCCAATTTTCTTCCACTTGATTTTTATTTAGTTTGTTTGCTTCCGCAAGCTCAAACAAAGAATTTTTCAATAGATCTGAATTGCTGAGCGGTAGCCCACGATTGTTTAAAACGTTAAATAATCTAAAGGATGATGCAAAATTGTTGGTTGTGACGAAGACGCAGAAGACATTTTGTAAGATGTATTGAGCAAATTTTTTTAAAAAATTTTGTTCTTTATTCTTGAGGTAGTCAAATATACAATCACTATTTTCTATGAATAGTAATTCCGTGTCTGTTGGTTTTTCTGGGCGATACTTGTTATTTCCTTGTAGTATGTAGTTTTTATAAAGTTGAAACTCTTTTTTTCTGACTGTAAGTCGTGGTTCGCTTGCTGTTTCAGAGTAGGCATCTATAAGTAAAACCCTTTTTTGCAAATCATCTTTTATTAGATGATTGGATATAACGTTTTTAAGTTGAGTTATTATTAAACTTAGGGTTGTTAATCTTTGCTGTCCATCAACCACTTCAAATATGTTATTATCTTTTTTTATACATATCATGCTCCCCATAAAGTATTCATTTTCTTGATTTTGAAAACTGGTTTCTAAGTCATCAAGCAATTGACTTGCATGATCAGTAGTCCAACTGTAAGGACGTTGATATTCTGGAATCATGTACCTTTTGTTTTCTGTTAGTATCTCTTGTATTCTGCTTTCTTTTGCTTCCATGATGCAATCCTTGAAGTGGTTTAAATATGATTGGTGAAAATTTTTTGGAAATAAATAGTAAAAGATTTCTTATTTTGGGTGATGAGGGTTGGCCGAATCCGGCGCATAGCGCAGCAGCATCTGGTACAGCTTTTCCGGGTGGATGGGTTTGCTCAGGTGCTCGTTCATGCCCAAGGCTTTGCAGCGTTCGGCTTCTTCCACCATGGCGTGTGCGGTCAGTGCGACGATGGGCAGTTGCTCAAACTGCGGTTGGGTGCGCAGGCGCTGGGTGGCGGTGTAGCCGTCCATCACGGGCATTTGCATGTCCATCAGCACCAAGTGGTAGTGGTCGGGCGCGTGGGCGTGCAGTTTGTCCAACGCCTGTTGGCCGTCGGCGGCCACATCGACCTGTATTTTTTTGGCTTCCAGCAGTTTGCGTGCCAGCAGTTGGTTGACCATGTTGTCCTCCACCAGCAGCACGCGCATGCCGGCCAGACGGGCGGTGTCGTCGGACGTGGGGGATGCGGCAGGCGTGGGTACCGGGGCGGGCTGGCGGTTTTTGAAGATGGAGCGGATGTGCTCGGGCAGCACGGGTTTGGTCAATACGCGCTGCACGCCCAAGCCCTCGGCCATGTGTTGCAGGCCGGCCATGTCGTGCGCCGACACAATCACCACCGACGTGGCCGCCAGTTGCGGCAAGCGGCGGATGTCGCGCACAAACGCCTCGCCATCGGTGTCGGGCATCACCCAGTCCACAAACAGCAGGTCAAAGCGCGCACCGCTGTGCAGGGTTTGCAGCGCCGCTTGGGCCGATGTGACCCATTGCACCTGCAATCCCATGCTGCCCAGCATGCCCGCCAGCACGCGGGCCGCGTCTTCGTTGTCGTCCACCACCAGGCAAGTGGACGAGGCCACAGGCTGCGGCAGGCCCTGTGCGCCGCTGTGGGTGCCGGTGCTGGGGGGCACTGGCTCAAATTCCAGCTCGAAAGTGAAGCGTGTGCCTTTGCCCACTTCGCTGTGGACATCGATGTGGCCGCCCATCATGCCCACCAGCCGTTTGGTGATGGCCAAGCCCAATCCAGTGCCGCCAAAGCGGCGTGTGGTGGAGCCATCGGCTTGCGTAAACTCTTGGAACAGCCCGGCCATTTGTTCGGCGCTCATGCCGATGCCGGAATCCTCGACCGTAAAGGCGATGCCCACGGGGTTTGCGCCGGGTATGGTGGTGCTGCGCACCGACACTACCACGCCCCCCGTGGTGGTGAACTTGACGGCGTTGCTCAACAGGTTGATGAGGATTTGTTCCAGCCGCAGGCCGTCGCCCAAAAACACCGCTTGTTCGTTCACCAATTGGGCATCGGGCATGTCCAACAGCAACTCCAGCCCTTTGTCGGCGGCTTGCTTGCGCACCATCACCAGTGAGTTGGACAGCACGTCTTCCAGCCGGAACGGCACGCGCTCCAGCTCCAGTTTGCCCGCCTCGATTTTGGAGAAGTCCAGAATGTCGTTGATGATGCGCAGCAGCGAGTTGCCCGCCGAGTGGATGCGTTTGACGTATTCGCACTGTTCCTCGTTGAGCGGGGTTTGCAGCGCGAGGTAGCTCATGCCAATGATGGCGTTCATGGGCGTGCGGATTTCGTGGCTCATGTTGGCCAAGAACATGCTCTTGGCGTTGTTGGCCTCCACCAGCGAGGTGTGGGCCTTGCGCAAGTTCTGAATGCCCGCATTGATGCCGGATTGCAATTCGCGCAAACTGCCCAAGTAGGTGCCGCTCATCCGTGCCGAAAAGTCCCCTTGTGCCACGTCGGTCACGGCTTGGTTGGCATCGTCCAACGCAGCACGCAGGCTGCACAACAGGTTGTTGAAGCTGTGTTGCAGCTCGCCAATTTCGTCGGCTTGTCCCACTTCCACCGGCACATCAAAGCGTTGCAAGCTGGTGGCCAGCCGTATGCTGGTCAGCATGGATTGCAGCGGCACCATGATGAGCCGTTTCACGTCCCACAAAATGATGGCCGCCATCAGCAGCATCAGGCACGCACTGCCCAGCATCATGAGCCAGATTTTGGCTTCGT
Source organism: Macromonas sp. (assembly GCA_048860285.1). Classification (GTDB taxonomy): domain Bacteria; phylum Pseudomonadota; class Gammaproteobacteria; order Burkholderiales; family Burkholderiaceae_C; genus Macromonas_A. The sequence goes on from JBLIZX010000337.1 coordinate 3,919, forward strand.
ACTTGGCAATCACGGCGTTGGTGGGCCCGGCATCCACCAGCAAAATGTTTTTACCGATGGTGGTGCCGCTCTCGTCGTGGATATCGCGGACGGTGACCAGCCGTTGCCCCAGCAGCACGGGTCGCGACAGTTGGGCGATGGTGTTCCAGTGTTGGCGCACAAAGGCCACGTCGGCGGCCTCGAACCATTCGGCGTGTGCCAGCAGTTGGCCATCCTGAATGCGGGGGTTGCGCTGAAAGACGGCGGGCAACGCACCTTGCGTGCGCGCGCGCAACCGCGCTTCGTCAATCACCATCACCCAGCCCACCGATTGTCGCTGGAGGTCTTGCACCACCGAGCGCACGCCTTGCGTGACCGAGATCAAACCCAGCAATTGGCCTTGGTGCAGCACGGGTGCAAAGCCCACAATGCCCGCACCCGCGTTGCCCACCCCAAAGTGGGCGTGGGCGGTGCGCGTTTGGGCCACAATGGGGCCCAGCGGGTGGGGCGCTTTGGCCCCAAAAAAAGCGGGGTCCCAAGAGCGGGCCACGATTTCAAAATCGGCGTTGATGACTTGGGCGCGCACGTGTTTGTACGACGTGACCTCGGCAAAATCTTTTTGCAAGTCTGTGATGACTTCCAACAGCGGCGCACGGTTGCGCGTGAGCAAACCTTGCTGAATTCGATGGTCGCGTGCCAATGCTGTGCTGGTGGCCACTACCGCAGATTCTTTGGTGGCCAACTGTTGGTCGAGGCTCTTGAACGCCGCGCTGGCGGCTTGTTCGGTGACGTTTTGGGCTTCAAGCCGAATCACTATCAGGTACACCCCCAAGGCAATCAGCCCCACGCAGCCCAGCGCAACAAAGGTGGCACGAAGAAAAATGGTTCTAAAAAGACTGCGGTGTTGCTGTGGCATGTCGGGTCGCCAGATTTTCCTGTTTTAAATCACCGAATCTGGCATTCTATGCCACCACTTGGCCGTTGACGCGCACAAAAAAGCCCACTTGGTTCAAGTGGGCTGAAAAAATGGTGGTTTTTTATGGTGCCGGAAAGAGGAATCGAACCCCCGACCTTCTCATTACGAATGAGCTGCTCTACCGACTGAGCTATTCCGGCACGCATTCAGCGTGGTGCTGAAAACAGCACTTGATTATATCGAGGTTTTGTCGGCTTCGAGATGGTAGGCGGTGACGCGCTCGACCTCGTTCTTGGAGCCCAGCACCACGCTCACGCGCTGGTGCAACTCGGTGGGTGCGATGTCGAGGATGCGTTGGCGGCCATTGGTGGCTGCGCCGCCCGCTTGTTCCACCAGCCAGCCCATCGGGTTGGCTTCGTACATCAGGCGCAGTTTGCCGGGCTTGTGGGGTTCGCGCTTGTCCCACGGGTACATGAAGATGCCACCGCGCATGAGGATGCGGTGCACGTCGGCCACCATGCTGGCAATCCAGCGCATGTTGAAGTCCTTGCCGCGCACGCCTTCTTTGCCTTGCAGGCATTCGTCCACGTAGCGCTTGACCGGGGTATCCCAGTGGCGCATGTTGCTCATGTTGATGGCAAATTCCTTGGTGTCGGCCGGGATTTGCACGTTTTCTTGCGTCAGCAGCCACACACCTTGTTCGCGGTCGAGCGTGAACATGACCACGCCGCGCCCCACGGTCAGGGCCAGGGTGGTTTGCGGGCCGTAGATGCAGTAGCCCGCCGCCACTTGTTGCGCGCCGGGTTGCAGGAAGTCCTGCTCGCTGACGGGTTCGACGACGTTGGGGTCGTCGTTGGGTTTTTTGAGCACGCTGAAGATGGTGCCAATGCTGACGTTGACATCGATGTTGCTGGAGCCGTCCAGCGGATCGAACAGCAGCAGGTATTCGCCTTGCGGGTAGCGGTGGGGGATGGGATGGATGGTGTCCATTTCCTCGCTGGCCATGGCGGCGAGGTGGCCACCCCATTCGTTGGCATCGATCAGCACCTCGTTGGCGATGATGTCGAGTTTTTTCTGGACTTCGCCTTGCACGTTTTCGGTGTCGGCACTGCCCAGAACTTCGCCCAGTGCGCCTTTGTTGACGCTGATGGCGATGTGTTGGCAGGCGCGGGCCACGGTTTCGAGCAGCAGGCGCAGTTCGGCGGGCAGGGCACCTTGGGTGCGCTGCTGTTCGATCAGGTAACGGGTCAGGGTGATGGACATGGTGGTCTGTCTCAATAAAGGGTCAGTCGGCCAGCGCGCGCGTCACGACTTCGCGCACGTCGTTGCTCAGGTCGGGTTGGGCGGCCACGTGCTCGATGGCAGCACGCGCAGCGCTGCGGTACGGCTCGGCCAGTTGCCGCCAGCGGTCCAGCGCGCGCGCCAGACGGGCGGCCACTTGGGGATTGAAGGCGTTGATGGCCAGCACGTGGTCGCGCCAGAAGGCGTAACCGGCCCCGTCGGCGCGGTGGAAGGCCCCGGGGTTGGCGTTGCAGTAGCTGAAGATCAAGCTGCGTGCGCGGTTGGGGTTTTTGATGTGGAAGTCGGGGTGCGTCAGCAGTTGCTGCACCATGGGCAGGATGTGGCCGCCGTGGTCGGGTGCGCCGGCTTGCAGCGCAAACCATTTGTCCAACACGAGTTCTTCGCGCTGGAAGCGGGCGTGGAAGCGTTCCAGTGCCGCAGTGGCCAGTTCGTGTCCGCTGCTCACCAGCGCGCTCAACGACTGGAAGCGGTCGGTCATGTTGCCCGCGTCTTTGACGCGCTGGTAGGCTTTGCCGGGCCAGACCGGATCGCCGCTGTGGCGTGCCGCCAGACACAGCATGTGCAAGGCCAGCCCGGCCAGCGCGCGGCGGCCACTGGAGACGGGATCGGGCCGGTAAGCGCCGTTGTCGTGGTGGCTCTCGAAGGTGTGTGCCCAGTCGGTCTGCAAGGCGGTGGCCAGTTGCAGGCGCATGGCTTCGCGCACGGCGTGGATGCGTTGCGGGTCGACCACGTCGAGTTGTTCGGCGATGTAGGTCTCGCTGGGCAGGGTCAGCACCAGTTCCTTGAACGCGGCATCGAGTTGCGGTGCTTGCAGCACAGCGCGCATCGCATCCATGTAGGCGCTGTCCAGCGGTTCGGTTGGCACGTCGCCGTCGGCTTGGATGGCGGCCAGTGCCAGACGCAGGGCCAGGCGTTGTCCGGCTTCCCAACGGTTGAAGGCATCGCTGTCGTGGGCCAGCAGGGTCAGCAGTTCGGCATCGGTGTAGGCGTGTTGCAGGACGACCGGGGCGCTGAAGCCGCGCAGGATCGAAGGCACCGGCGCGCTGGGCACGTGTTCAAACACCACGCTGGCGCTGGTGTCGCTGAGCACCACGGTGCGGGCAGTGCCGGGGATGTCTTGGCCTTGTGCGTCCAGCAGGCCCACGGCCACGGGGATAACAAATGGGGCCTTGACCGGCTGGCCGGGGCTGGGTGGGCAGCTTTGGCTCAAAGTCAGGGTGTAGGTCTGTGCGTCGGCATCGTACTCGCCTTGGCTGTGCAGGCGTGGGGTGCCGGCTTGGCTGTACCAGTGTTTGAACTGGGGCAGCAGCAGCGCGAGGTGGCTGTCGGGGTTGGCATCGGCAATGGCTTGGGCAAAGTCGTCGCAGGTCACGGCTTGGCCATCGTGGCGCTCAAAGTACAGCCGCATGCCACGCGCAAAACCGTCGCGGCCGACCAGGGTTTGCATCATGCGCACCACTTCGGCCCCTTTTTCGTACACCGTGAGGGTGTAGAAGTTGTTGATTTCCTGGTACTGGTCGGGGCGAATGGGGTGGGCCATCGGGCCCGCGTCTTCGGCAAATTGGGCGGTGCGCAGCAGCCGCACGTCCTCGATGCGCTTGACGGCGCGTGCCGATGCGCTGGCCACCATGTCCATGCTGAATTCCTGGTCGCGGAACACGGTCAGGCCTTCTTTCAGGCTCAATTGGAACCAGTCGCGGCAGGTGACGCGGTTGCCCGTCCAGTTGTGGAAGTATTCGTGTCCGACCACGCTTTCGACGTTGGCGTAGTCCACATCGGTGGCGGTGGCGGGATTGGCCAACACGAACTTGGTGTTGAAGATGTTGAGGCCTTTGTTTTCCATTGCGCCCATGTTGAAGTCGCTGGTGGCGACGATCATGAAGCGTTCCAAGTCCAGCGGCAGGCCAAAGCGGGCTTCGTCCCACGCAATGGAGGCCATGAGCGAGTTCATGGCGTGTTCGGTCTTGTCCAGATCACCGGCACGCACGTAGATTTGCAGCGTGTGTTCCTGGCCGTTGCGGGCGGTGATTTTTTGTTCGCGGCGCACCAGTTGGCCCGCCACCAGCGCAAACAGGTAGCAGGGTTTCTTGTGCGGATCGACCCACTTGGCGTAGTGGCGTGGGCCGTTGGGGCCGTCTTCGAGCGCACCTTCTTCCACCAAGTTGCCATTGGAGAGCAGCACCGGGTAGGTGGCTTTGTCGGCCCGCAGCGTCACGGTGTAGCTGGCCATCACGTCGGGGCGATCCAGGAAGTAGGTGATGCGGCGGAAACCTTCGGCTTCGCATTGCGTGAAGAAGGTGCCTTGGCTCACGTACAGGCCCATCAATTGGGTGTTGCTGGCCGGGGCGCAGGTGGTGAAGATTTCAAGGTCGAACGGTTCTGTGCCTTCGGGCAGGTTTTCCAGCACCAACTGCTGGCCGTCGAGCTTGAAGCTGGTGCCCGCGCCGTTGACCAGCACGCGGGCCAAATTCAGGTCTTCGCCGTCCAAGCGCAAGGCTTGCGCGGGCACGTCGGGGTTGCGGCGCACGCGCATCTGGTTGAGTACGCGGGTTTTGGCCGGGTCGAGGTCGAACGTGAGGGCCACCGAGTCGATCAGGAAAGCGGGCGCGGCGTAGTCTTCGCGCCGAATGAGGGTGGGTGCGCCTTCATGCAGGGATGTCGTCATGGCAAGGTGTCCGTTCAGAGGTTGAAGGTCGGTGTAGGGTATGGAAGCGCACTGTGGCACCGGGCCATGCAGGCCCGGCCCATCGGGCTGTGTGACAGAAGCGGTTAGACACCCTGTTTGAGCGAGGCTTCGATGAAAGCGTCCAAATCGCCGTCGAGTACTTTTTGCGTGGCGGAAATTTCAACGCCGGTGCGCAAATCTTTGATACGGCTGTTGTCCAGCACGTAGGATCGGATCTGGTGGCCCCAGCCTACGTCGGTTTTGGTGTCTTCGAGCTTTTGCTGCTCTTCCATGCGTTTGCGCATCTCAAAATCGTACAGGCGCGAACGCAGACGCTGCCAAGCCAGGTCGCGGTTGCTGTGCTGGCTGCGGCTGTCTTGGCACTGCACCACAATGCCGGTGGGCATGTGCGTCAGGCGCACGGCGGAGTCGGTTTTGTTGATGTGCTGACCCCCGGCACCGCTGGCGCGGTAGGTGTCCACCCGCACATCGGCGGGGTTGATGTTGATTTCGACCGAATCGTCGATTTCGGGGTACACGAACACCGACGCAAACGAGGTGTGGCGACCGCCCGAGGAATCGAATGGCGACTTGCGCACCAAGCGGTGTACGCCGGTTTCGGTGCGCAGCAGGCCAAAGGCGTACTCGCCTTCGATTTTGATGGTGGCGCTTTTGATGCCCGCGGTGTCGCCGTCGGTCAAGTCTTCGGTGGTGGCCTTGAAGCCTTTGCGCTCGGCGTAGCGCAGGTACTGGCGCAGCAGCATGCTGGCCCAGTCGCAGGCCTCGGTGCCCCCCGCGCCCGCTTGGATGTCCAGGAAGCAGTTGAGTGGGTCGGCGGGCTGGTTGAACATGCGGCGGAATTCGAGTTTTTCCACGTCGGCGGCAAGGTTGTCGCCTTCGTCTTCAATGGTGAGCAGGCCAGCGTCGTCGCCTTCTTCCTTGCTCATGTCGAACAGTTCGGTGTTGTCGGCCAGTTCGCTGCTGAGGCGATCGAGCACCAGCACGATGTCTTCGAGCGATTTTTTCTCTTTGCCCAGGTCTTGTGCGCGTTTGGGGTTGTCCCAGACGGTGGGGTCTTCCAATGCGGCGTTGACTTCGCTCAGTTTGAGGGCTTTGGCATCGTAGTCAAAGATACCTCCGTAACTCGGCCACCCGCGCGGTCAGGTCGGTCAGGCGGTTGGAGATGGCGTTGATGCGTTCGGCTTCCATGTGAATCTTTCGCGGTAATGTGTTAAATGAGTATTGAAATTCTGAGCGGGGATTTTCGCATGTTGTGCTGTGATTGCATCACCGCAGGTGGGCCTCGATCAGCGTGGCCACGGCAGCGGGCTGGTCGTGGTGCAGCATGTGGCCCGCGTCGGTCACCACGGCGGTGCGGCAGTTGGGCACGGTTTGCAGGCGGGTGTGGTAATCGGCCAGGGTGTATTCGCCGTGTGGGTACCAGTGGCTCAGGCTGTCGGTGTCGGCTTCGATGGCCAGCACCGGGGCGGTGATGTGCTGGTACAGGGCCAGGGTCTCGTCGGCGCGGTAGAGGTGGGCGCTGCGGGTTTTGTGGGCTGGGTCGCCCAGAATGTGCCATTGGCTGTTGGCATCGGGGGCGGCCCAGTGCCGGGCCAGCCAAGCGGCGCGGTCGGGGTGCAGGCGCGGGTTGGTTTTCATCAGGCGGCGGGCCACGCCGTCGGCATCGGGGTAGGGGCGCAGGGTTTTGCCACCTTGGTGCAGGGTTTTGAGGTCGTCGAACCAGCGCGCGTATTGCCGGGGCGCTTGCACGGGACGGGTGGCGGGCAGGCCAAAGCCTTCCAAATTGACGGCGCGGCGCACGCGCTGGGGCCGAATGCCGGCGTAGGCCATCACGACGTTGCCGCCCATGCTGTGTCCGACCAGATCGAACGGCGCGTCGGCATTGCGTCCCAACTGGGCGTTGAGGTGATCCAGCACAAAATCCAAGTCGGCCAAGTAGTCGGCAAACAGGTAGTGGTCGCCGTGGCCCCAGGGTTGGGGGCCGTGCGGGTCGGTATTCTGCGGGCGGGTCAGGCCAAAGCCGCGCCAGTCGGGGGCGATGATGTGGCGCGGCTGCACCAGCGCATCCACCACAAACTGGAACGAGGCGGACACATCCATCCAACCGTGCAGCATCAGCAGCGGCAGGGTGTCCGGCTGCGGCGTGCCCCAGTGGCGCAGGTGGTAGTGGTGGTGGCGAATGGCGGCCCATTCGCTGCGGGAAGGAAGGCGGGGGCAATACATGGTGGGCAAGATGGTGCGGTGGCGCAAGCGTAAACTTGCCCCATTTTGCAAAAAACCGATGGCAGGAGCTTTTTTGAACATGCAAACCGTGACTTTGGGCCAGAGTACGCTGGCCGTGACCCCCATTTGCTTGGGCACCATGACGTTTGGCGAGCAGGTGACGCAGGCCGATGCTCACGCCATCCTCGACCGCGCGGTGGAGCGCGGCGTGAATTTCATCGACACCGCCGAGATGTATTCGGTGCCCGCCCGTGCCGAGACCTACGGGGCCAGCGAAACCATCATCGGTGATTGGCTGGCCAGCCGCCCCGGACTGCGCCAGAAAGTGGTGCTGGCGACCAAGGTGGCCGGGCCGTCGCGCGGCATGCCGTGGATACGCGGTGATTTTGCTGGCCTGAGCCGGGCCGAAATTTTGTCGGCATGCGACGGCAGCTTGCGCCGCCTGCAAACCGATGTGATCGATCTGTACCAAATCCACTGGCCAGCGCGCAATGCACTCATGTTTGGCGACCAGTATTTCAATCCGGCCAAGGAGCGTGCCTGTGCTTCCATCCACGAACAGTTGGAGACGCTGGCCGAGCTGGTGCGTGCGGGCAAGGTGCGTGCGGTGGGGCTGTCCAACGAGACACCGTATGGTGTCCACGAGTTTGTGCGTCTGGCCGAGCAGCACGGCTTGCCGCGTGTGGTGTCGGTGCAAAACGCGTACTGCCTTATCAACCGTGCGGTAGAAAACGCGCTGGACGAAACCTTGCACCGCTTGGGCGTGTCGCTGCTGGCGTATTCACCGCTGGGGTTTGGCACTTTGACCGGCAAGTACGATGCGACGGGCATGCTACCTTCCACTGCGCCCGAGGCGGGCCGCATGGCGCTGTACGAATCCATGCGCAAGCAACGCTGGGGCCGGGTGGATGCGTTGTCGGCGGCCAAACGCTACAACGCGCTGGCCCGCCAGCACGGACTGACCCCAACCCAGCTGGCGCTGGCATTTTGCTACACCAAGTGGCAGGTGGCCAGCACCATCATCGGCGTGACCACCGTGGCGCAACTCGATGAATGTTTAGACGCTTGGGGTACCACGTTGTCGCCCGAACTGTTGCAAGCCATCGACGACATCCGCTGGCAAATGCGCGACCCGGCGCTGTGAACAGGACGTACCCATGAGCGATTATTTGCCTGTGCTGGCCGCCGTGGTGGCCTACTTGATTGGCTCGCTGTCGTTTGCCGTGATTGTGAGCCGCGTGATGGGGTTGCACGACCCGCGTTCCTACGGCAGCAAGAACCCTGGTGCCACCAACGTGCTGCGTTCTGGCAACAAAAAAGCGGCGGCGGTGACGCTGCTGCTGGATGCGGTGAAGGGCTGGTTGCCCACGTGGTGGGTGGCGCACTGGGGTGCGGGCTATGGCCTGGGCGAAGGTGCGCTGGCGCTGGTGGCGCTGGCGGCATTTTTGGGCCACTTGTACCCGGTGTTTTTCCGCTTTCAGGGTGGCAAGGGCGTAGCGACGGCGGCGGGGGTGTTGATCGGCTTGCAGCCCCTGCTGGGGTTGGCCACGGCGCTGGTGTGGATCGGCATGGCCGTGGGGTTGCGTTACTCGTCGCTGGCCGCGCTGACGGCGGCGCTGTTTGCCCCCAGTTTCTTGCTGCTGGCCAACGGCAGCCTGTGGCAGGTGGCCCCCACCGTGGTGCTGGCCACGGCGGTGATGAGCTTGTTGCTGCTGTGGCGGCACCGGGGCAACATCAACCGCTTGCTGGCGGGGCAGGAGAGCAAAATCGGCAGCAAGAAGGGGT
>JBLIZX010000338.1:0-2893 GCA_048860285.1 Macromonas sp.
GCTTGCTTGTTGCCGTCCATGCGGTCATCGTAGTACGAGAAGGGAATGGACGACTCGCGGTGCCCCAAGGTGATGGTGTTGGTGTCCTTGATCTTTTTGAGGGTGTTGACCTCTTGGGCCTGTGCGCCGGTGGCCACAGCACCCAAACAGGCCAGAGCCAACAGAATGCGCTTGAAGGGGGTCAGGGTATCGTTCATGGTCATGCTCTCTTGCTGGTGGATGAAAAGCTCTTGGGACGTACAGCCCACGCCTATCCTTTAGCATTTGGCGTGCCAACTCAAAAATGAATGTAAGTTGTTGATTATTTATATATAAATTTCTCGGATAATTCCAATTGTTCGTGATTCCGGATTTCCGAACAATGGGTTGTACGGAAACCCGAACACCTACCTCGTCACCACACACTTTTTTTGCACGACTGAACACCATGGATGAAGCAGCGGTTATCCGAACGGCCATGCATCTCCACATCCGAAAAACCGAACAGAAGCGCCCCAAGCAAAAAATTACCCTCAATAAAAACATGGTGTTATAAAAAATCCGTGCTACGTTGGGACTTGGTACGAAACCTGCTGAAACAGTGGCGTGAGCACCGCTCACCTTGCCTTCATTGGTTTCCTTTCGTATCAGGAGAACACCCCATGACATTTCGCACGACCTTGCTCCATTGGGCTGGATGCGCGCTGATTGCCACCTTGTCCATCAACACTTGGGCCGCCGACAAAGCCAAAGTGGTCGTATTGGCCACCGGAGGAACCATTGCCGGTGCTGGTGCCTCCAGTGCCAACAGCGCCAGCTACCAAGCGGCCAAAGTGCCGGTGGACAAACTGTTGGCCGGATTGCCCGAATTGGCCCAAGTGGCGGATGTTCGTGGGGAACAAGTCTTCCAAATTGCGTCCGAAAGCTTCACCAACCAACATCTGTTGACACTGGCACGTCGGGTGGCCGATCTGGTCAAGCAAACCGATGTGGATGGGGTGGTCGTCACCCACGGCACCGACACGCTGGAAGAAACCGCTTACTTCCTGAACCTGACCATCCCCAGCGAAAAACCCGTGGTGGTGGTGGGATCCATGCGCCCCGGCACTGCGTTATCGGCCGATGGAGCCTTGAACCTGCTCAACGCCGTCACCGTTGCCTCCAGCAAAGATGCCCAAGGTAAAGGCACCTTGGTGGTGATGAACGATGAGATCCACACGGGCCGTGATGTCACCAAATCCATCAACATCAAAACCAACGCATTCAACAGCCCGTGGGGCCCATTGGGCATGGTGGTAGAAGGCAAGCCGTACTGGTTCCGCGCCCCCGTCAAACGCCACAGCACTGCATCGGAGTTTGCCATCGATGGCATCCAAAACATGCCCAAAGTCGCCATTGCTTACGGCCACGGCAACGCCAGCGATGTACCCTACAAAGCCTTTGGCGCTGACCACGCCGCCGCCATTGTGCACGCTGGCACGGGCAACGGCTCGGTATCCAAAGACGTGGTGCCTACCCTGCAAGCCCTGCACAAAGAAGGTGTTCAAGTCATACGCTCAGCCCGCGTAACCGGTGGCGGTTTTGTGTTGCGCAACGCCGAACAACCCGACGACAAGTACGATTGGGTGGTGGCACACGACCTGAACCCCCAGAAAGCCCGTATCTTGACCATGCTCGGTTTGGCCAAGGGCTTGGACAGCAAGGGCCTGCAACGCGTTTTCTGGGAGTATTGATTCTTTTTCCTACGTCAACGACGGGCGTAATCTTCCATTGGTCTGTCGTTGGGGTTGGCCCAGGCCGCCCGGGTGGCCTCCGAGGGCGGCATGTTCAGGTTGATGTGGCCCGGTGCAATGGGTTGCATGAACCACTTGTGGTACAGCCTGGCCAATGAACCGTCGGCCATCTGTCGGCGCAGGCTGTTGTCCACCGCCTTTTTGAAGGCAAGATCGTCCTTGCGCAACATACAGGCAATCGGCTCGACACTCAGCACCTCGTCCAGCACCTTGAAGTGGGCCGGATGTTTGGACTTGGCAATGCTGGCCGCCAAGATGGAAGCGTCCATCACAAACGCATCGGCGCGGCCCACTTCCAACATCAAAAAGCTGTCGGTGTGGTCTTTGCCAAACACCTCTTTAAAGTCCACCCCCGTGGCGCGCTCGTGCTCGCGCAGTATCTGCACCGAAGTGGTACCTGCGGTGGCGGCCACGGTTTTGCCATTCAAATCTTGGATAGATTGAATGCCTAAGCCGCCTTTGACGGCAATACGCACTTCTTCCACATACGTGGTCACGGCAAACGACACATCTTTTTGGCGTGCCGTGTTGTTGGTGGTGGAACCGCATTCCAAATCCACGGTGCCGTTCTGCAACAACGGGATACGGTTTTGCGAAGTCACGGGCTGGTACTTGATGTCCAATTTTCCCAAACCCAACTGCTGTTGCAGATCGGCAATGATGCGCTCGCCCATCTCGGTATGAAATCCCCCGTACTTGCCGTGGCCCAAGCTGAAGCTCAAACCAGAAAATTCACGCACACCCAACGTCACGCTGCCGCTGGATTGGATTTTGGCCAAAGTGTCGTGGGGTTGCGCGCACACAGCACCAGCAGCCAAGGCCAAGACAGCCAAGATGGGCGAACGTTTTTTCATGGGAATTTTTTGAGTTAACGAGCCTCGGCGCAGGCTTCCATTGGGGCGAAAATTCTATGCTGAGAGTATGCCCACCAAACCGCCACGCCTTTGCAGGCCGAGTACTTGGACTGCGTCCACCATTTACTACACTAACGCCATGCACATCACCAAAGACACCATCGTCACCCTCAGCTACCGTGTCAGCGACGCACAAGGCAAACTGCTGGAAGCCAGCGATGCCCCGATGGCCTACCTGCACGGCGGTTACGGCAACACCTTTGAAAA
>JBLIZX010000339.1:0-2044 GCA_048860285.1 Macromonas sp.
AGCAGGGGAGGTGGCGGGCATGGGTTCTTTCCAAACAAGCAAAAACACAACACAGAACAATGGGGCCGATCAGCGAAACGGATTCTACATCGCAAATGAGAAAGATTCGCATTAAGTATCCGTATTTTTAAACTTGCCTATGAACCCCATAGCAACTATCAATAACCTTGTGCCATAGGACTGAGCTATGATTTGTGCCGTACCAGACGTGGTTCTGGTGTGTCTGTTTTAACCCCTCCATCAAGGAAGTCACGATGTCCCTCATCAACACCCAAGTGCAACCGTTCAAGACCCAAGCCTTCCACAACGGCCAGTTTGTGGAAGTGACCGAGCAAGCTTTCCACGGCAAGTGGTCGGTCGTGATCTTTATGCCGGCAGCTTTTACCTTCAACTGCCCGACCGAGATCGAGGACGCTGCCGACAACTACGCCGCTTTTCAAGCCGCTGGCGCTGAGGTCTACATCGTGACCACCGACACCCACTTCAGCCACAAGGTGTGGCACGAGACCAGCCCCGCCGTGGGCAAGGCCAAGTTCCCGCTGGTGGGCGACCCGACCCACACCCTGACCAACGCCTTTGGCGTGCACATCCCCGAAGAAGGCCTGGCCCTGCGCGGCACCTTCGTGATCAACCCGGAAGGCGTGATCAAGACCGCTGAAATCCACAGCAACGAAATCGCCCGCGACGTGTCGGAAACCCTGCGCAAGCTCAAGGCCGCCCAGTTCACCGCCGCCAACCCCGGCCAAGTGTGCCCGGCCAAGTGGAAGGAAGGTGCCCAGACCATCACCCCGTCGCTGGACCTGGTCGGCAAGATCTGATTTTGACGCCGCTGCGCGGCCCCGCCTTGCGTGCAAGGCGTTGGTGCCGTGCCAGCCGTCTGTCTCAAAGGCGTTGCCCGGCGGCAGCGCCTTTTTTTCTGGGGCCGCTGCCTGCACTATGGGGTTTGTCTATTGATAGCTTTTGAATAATCAATCGTAGCATCAATAGAAATATCCTAAACTAAAGCCTGTCTCCCACCTCACCGCGTAAAGGATTTCTCCCATGATCGACGACAACCTCAAAGCCCAGTTGCAAGCCTACTTGGAGCGCGTGACGCAGCCGTTCGAGCTGGTGGCCTCGCTGGACGACTCCACCAGTTCGCAGGAGCTGAAATCGCTGTTGGAAACCATTGCCAACCTGTGCGACAAGATCAGCTTGCGCACCGATGGCAACGACCAGCGCAAGCCATCGTTCAGCTTGCAGCGCATGGGCACGCAGCAAAGCCTGCGTTTTGCCGCCATTCCGCTGGGGCACGAGTTCACCTCGCTGGTGTTGGCGCTGCTGTGGACCGGCGGCCACCCGCCCAAGGTGGAACCAGCGGTGATCGAACACATTCAGGCATTGGATGGCGACTTCAACTTTGAGGTCTATATGTCGCTGAGCTGCCACAACTGCCCGGACGTGGTGCAGGCGCTGAGCTTGATGGCGGTGCTCAATCCCAAGGTCAAGACTGTGGTGATCGACGGGGCGCTGAACCAAGCCGAAGTGGAAGCGCGCCAGGTGATGGCGGTGCCGATGGTGTACCTCAACGGTGAGGTGTTTGGTTCAGGCCGCATGACGCTGGAAGAAATTGTGGCCAAGTTGGACACCAACTCCGCCGCGCGCGAAGCGGCCAAGCTCAACGACAAGGCCCCGTTTGACGTGCTGGTGGTGGGCGGTGGCCCGGCTGGCGCAGCGGCTGCGGTGTACGCCGCGCGCAAAGGTATCCGCACCGGCGTGGCCGCCGAACGCATGGGGGGCCAAGTCAATGACACGTTGGGTATCGAGAACTACATCTCGGTGCTGGAAACCCAAGGGCCAAAATTGTCGGCGGCGCTGGAAGCGCACGTGCGTCACTACGGCGTGGACGTGATGAACCTGCAACAGGCCGTCAAGCTGGTGCCGGCCTCCACGCCGGGTGGGCTGATTGAGGTGCAACTGGCCAATGGTGGCGTGCTCAAGTCGCGCAGCGTCATTTTGTCCACCGGCGCGCGCTGGCGCAACGTCAACGTGCCGGGCGAGAACG
>JBLIZX010000340.1:0-15514 GCA_048860285.1 Macromonas sp.
GATCATGTTCTTGACGTAGTCGGCGTGGCCGGGGCAGTCCACGTGGGCGTAGTGGCGGTTGGCCGTTTCGTATTCCACGTGGGCGGTGTTGATGGTGATACCACGGGCTTTTTCTTCCGGAGCGGCATCGATCTGGTCGTAGGCCTTGGCTTCGCCGCCGAATTTCTTGGACAGCACGGTGGCGATCGCAGCGGTCAGGGTGGTTTTACCGTGGTCAACGTGACCGATGGTGCCCACGTTGACGTGCGGCTTGGTCCGTTCAAACTTTTCTTTTGCCATGATGCAATTCCTTCAAAAAAGAACAAAGCCCGTGTGGGGGTTTAAGGTCTGCATTTCATTGCGACATCGTCTCGCACGGGCACAAGACGGCATGAAATCGCAGACCGGGAATTTAACCGAAGCCGGTGACAGCTTCGGTGACTGGGTTTTACTTGGCGCGAGCGGCCATGATGGCTTCTTGCACGTTGCGCGGAGCTTCCGAGTAGTGCTTGAATTCCATCGTGTAGGTGGCGCGACCTTGCGTGGCGGAACGCAGTGAGGTGGAGTAGCCGAACATTTCGGACAGCGGCACTTCAGCTTTGATGGCCTTGCCACCGCCAACCATGTCGTCCATGCCTTGCACCATGCCGCGACGGCTCGACAAGTCGCCCATCACGGTACCGGCGTAGTCTTCCGGCGTTTCCACTTCCACGGCCATCATGGGTTCCAGAATGACCGGCTGGGCCTTCTTACAACCTTCCTTGAAGCCGAAGATGGCAGCCATCTTGAACGCGAGTTCGTTCGAGTCCACATCGTGGTACGAACCAAAGTGCAGCGTAACTTTGACATCCACCACCGGGTAACCGGCCAACACACCTTGGGTCAGGGCTTCGTTCACGCCCTTTTCCACCGCCGGGATGAATTCGCGCGGCACCACACCGCCTTTGATCGCGTCCACAAACTCGAAGCCCTTGCCGGCTTCTTGCGGTTCGATCTTGAGCACCACGTGACCGTACTGGCCTTTGCCACCGGACTGGCGCACGAACTTGCCTTCGGCGGCTTCCACGGTACCACGGATGGTTTCGCGGTAGGCCACTTGCGGCTTGCCGACGTTGGCTTCCACGCCGAATTCACGCTTCATGCGATCGACGATGATTTCCAAGTGCAGCTCGCCCATACCGGCGATGATAGTTTGACCAGATTCTTCGTCGGTGCGCACGCGGAAAGACGGGTCTTCAGCGGCCAGACGGTTGAGGGCGATGCCCATCTTTTCTTGGTCAGTCTTGGTCTTGGGTTCGACGGCCTGGGCAATCACAGGTTCCGGGAACACCATTTTTTCCAACGTGATGATGGCGGACGGGTCGCACAGGGTTTCACCGGTGGTGACTTCCTTGAGGCCCACGCAAGCAGCGATGTCACCGGCGCGGATTTCTTCGACTTCCTGGCGGTTGTTGGCGTGCATCTGCACGATACGGCCAATGCGCTCTTTCTTGCCTTTCACCGCGTTGTACACGGTGTCGCCCTTTTTGAGCACGCCGGAGTACACACGCACGAAGGTCAACTGGCCCACGAACGGGTCGGTCATCAGCTTGAACGCCAACGCGGACAGCTTTTCTTCGTCGTCGGCCTTGCGGGAGGTCGGCTCTTCGTTTTCGTCGGTGCCTGCCACCGGGGGAATGTCCACCGGAGACGGCAGCAGTTCAATCACAGCGTCGAGCATGCGTTGCACGCCCTTGTTCTTGAACGCGGTACCGCACATCATGGGCTGGATTTCGCAAGCCAGGGTACGGGTGCGCAGACCAGAGGTGATTTCTTCTTCGGTCAGTTCTTCACCGCCGAGGTACTTGTCCATCAGCTCTTCGCTGGACTCGGCTGCGGCTTCGACCATCTTCTCACGCCATTCTTTGGCTTGTTCAACGAGGTGGGCCGGAATGTCTTCGAAGGTGAACTTCATGCCTTGGGAAGCTTCATCCCAAATGATGGCTTTCATCTTGCGCAGATCGACCACGCCGGTGAAAGTGTCTTCAGCGCCAATCGGGATCACGATCGGCACCGGGTTGGCCTTCAAGCGCAGACGCATTTGGTCGTACACCTTGAAGAAGTTGGCACCGGTACGGTCCATCTTGTTCACAAAGGCCAAACGCGGCACTTTGTACTTGTTGGCTTGGCGCCACACGGTTTCGGACTGCGGCTGCACACCGCCCACGGCACAGTACACCATGCAAGCACCGTCGAGCACGCGCATGGAACGTTCCACTTCGATGGTGAAGTCCACGTGGCCGGGGGTGTCGATGATGTTGAAACGGTGCTCGGGGAAGGAGTTGTCCATCCCTTTCCAGAAGCAGGTGGTAGCAGCCGAGGTGATGGTGATGCCGCGCTCTTGTTCCTGCTCCATCCAGTCCATGGTGGCAGCGCCGTCGTGCACTTCACCGATCTTGTGGCTCACGCCGGTGTAGAACAGAATGCGTTCGGTGGTGGTGGTCTTGCCGGC
The DNA here is from genome assembly GCA_048860285.1 of Macromonas sp. Lineage (GTDB taxonomy): Bacteria > Pseudomonadota > Gammaproteobacteria > Burkholderiales > Burkholderiaceae_C > Macromonas_A. The sequence goes on from JBLIZX010000340.1 coordinate 2,471, forward strand.
ATCGATGTGGGCCGAAATACCGATGTTGCGGTAACGCGCGAGGGGCGTGGTACGTGCCATGAAAGTTTCTCCGAAAGATACGGGCAAAGCCCGCCACCCCTTGTGAGAGTGTTGCGGGCCTTGCGGGATGCGATAACAGCGCGGGGCTTAGAAGCGGAAGTGGCTGAACGCCTTGTTGGCATCGGCCATACGGTGTACTTCGTCACGGCGCTTCATGGCACCGCCACGGCCTTCGTTGGCTTCCAGCAGTTCGTTGGCCAGACGCAGGGCCATCGATTTTTCGCTGCGCTTGCGGGCAGCTTGCTTGATCCAGCGCATGGACAGGGCCAAGCGACGCACCGGACGCACTTCGACCGGCACTTGGTAGTTGGCACCGCCAACGCGGCGGGATTTGACTTCCACCAACGGCTTGACGTTGTTGATGGCGGTGGTGAAGAGTTCCAGCGGATCTTTGCCGGTCTTCTTTTCCATTTGTTCCAGGGCACCGTAGATGATGCGCTCTGCAACCGCTTTTTTGCCGCCTTCCATGATCACGTTCATGAATTTGGACAGCTCGACATTGCCGAACTTGGGATCCGGCAGAATTTCACGTTTAGGGACTTCGCGACGACGTGGCATGTTTTACCTCTGTTGCTTCAGTTGGCACCGGTTTGCCGGCACCGCGAGAGCTATTCCCAACTCTCACTTACTCGACCCGTGCGTACACAGCGTACACATTGAGGGTCACTGCGCTGCTTGAACCGCGCCACGCGGCCAACAGCACCGAATTTGGGGAACCAGAAAACCCGGCTTACTTGGCCTTGGGCTTCTTGGCACCGTACTTGGAACGCGACTGCTTGCGGTCTTTCACGCCTTGCAGGTCGAGCGAACCGCGCACGATGTGGTAACGCACACCCGGCAAGTCTTTCACACGACCGCCGCGCACCAGCACCACGCTGTGTTCTTGCAGGTTGTGGCCTTCACCGCCGATGTAGGAAATGACTTCGAAGCCGTTGGTCAGACGCACCTTGGCGACTTTACGCAACGCAGAGTTCGGCTTCTTGGGGGTGGTGGTGTACACACGGGTACACACGCCACGGCGTTGGGGGCAGTTCTCCATCGCGGGGGATTTGGATTTGGTCTTTTCGACCTCCCGCCCGTGACGAATGAGTTGGTTGATGGTTGGCATTGAAACGTCCCTAAACGTTTGAAATTGAAAACAGAAAGCCCTTCGGATATTTCCGAAAAGCCCTCTACTGTATCACGCTAAACGGTTGCAAGGCAAATGGTTACTGGATCCACAGGCGCAGCGCATCCCACAAGCGGCCCACCGGGCCCGCTTCTTCGACGGTTTCGAGCACAAACAGGGGCACTTCGGTCACAACCGTGCCGCTGGCAGTGGTCACGCGCAGGGTACCCAGCGGTTCACCTTTCTTCAACGGGGCGATCAGGGGGTCGGTGCGCAGGACTTCGGTTTTCAGGCGCGCGGCTTCACCCGCCGGCACGCTGACAACCACCCCATCGGGGCGACCCAATTTGGCTTGGCCCGCTTGGCCTTTCCAAACGGTGGGCGTGACCACCGCCTGCCCCGGTGCAAACAGGCGCACCGCTTCGTAAGCGGAGTAGCCCCAATTGAGCAACTTTTGGCTTTCGGTGGCACGGGCGTTTTCGTTGGCAGCGCCCAGCATGACGCTGATGAGGCGGCGTTGACCCGCCGCATCTTTGCCCAGGGCTGGGAATTGGCGCTTGGCGGTGGCCACTAGGCAGTAACCAGCAGCGTTGGTGTGGCCGGTTTTGAGGCCATCTACCGTCGGGTCGCGGAACAGCAACAGGTTGCGGTTGGTCTCATTGGCTGCTGGCGTGCCAGGGTAGCGGTAACGCTGGAGGGCGTAATACCCGACGTACTGCGGAAAGTCCTGCATCAAGCGGGTGGACAAGATGGACAGGTCGCGTGCGGTGGTGGTGTGCCCGGCTTCGGTCAGGCCTTCGGGGTTTTTGTAGTGGGTGTTGCGCATGCCCAAGGCTTGCGCTTGCTGGTTCATCAGTTCAACAAACCGCTCCACCGTACCGCCCACGCCTTCGGCCAAGGCCACGGTGGCATCGTTGCCCGATTGCACGATCATGCCCTTGAGCAGGTCTTCCACCGGCACCTGCATTTTAGGGTCGATGAACATGCGCGAACCCGCCATTTTCCAAGCGCGTTCACTGACACTGAGGGTTTGGGTCAGCGTGATTTTTTTGGCTTTGAGCGCATCGAACACCAAGTAGGCCGTCATCAGCTTGGTCAACGAGGCAGGCTCCACCGGGGTGTCGGCATCTTTGGCGGCCAGCACTTGGTTGGTGGTGGCATCGAACAGGAGGTAAGCGCGGGCAGCGATTTCGGGCGGTGGCAGGGTTTGTGCGCCCAATGGCACCAGCGCAGCCAAACCCAGCGCCGCGCCCAACAACCAGCGTCGGCCTTGCAACATAACTTCAGACAACAAAGGAGATACCCTCACGTTCAAGATTCAAAGGGGGGCTGCCGCCAGATGGCGCAGGGCCAAGGCTTTGAGCAACGGCAAGCGACCGTGGAAAAAATGTTCAACCCCCGGCACCACTGTAATCGGCAAGGCTTGGGGCCGCGCCCAATCCAGTGCCGAAGCCAGCGGCACGGTGTCGTCGTGCTCACCATGAACGACCAAAGTGCGGTCGTGAAGTTCCGGCGCAATGGGGGCCACTTGGAAGCGGCTGGTGGCGGTACCGACCAGCAGGATTTTGTCTGGCGTACGCGGGGTGGGCAAGGCCTGCAACTGTGCCAACGCTTGGCACGTGACAAAAGCCCCAAAGGAAAAGCCGGCCAACACCAGTGGCCCTGTGGGCGCTTGGGCTTGGATTACTGCCAGCAGGTCGGTGGCTTCGCCCACGCCGTGGTCGTGTACGCCTTGGCTTTGGCCTACGCCACGGAAGTTGTGGCGTACCACCGTCCAACCCGCCTGCACGCAGGCGCGGGTCAGGGTTTGCACCACCTTGTTGTGCAAGGTGCCACCAAACAACGGGTGCGGATGCGACACCACAGCCACACCACCTGCGCTGCGGGGTGTAGCAGGCCGGTCAATGGCCAGTTCGAGCACGCCCGCCGGGCCGTGCATCAGCACAGTTTCGGTATGAATGTTCATGGTGACAGTGCCTGTGACCTGTGTCTCAACGGCCCACGTCGGGTGGGGTGAGCAAGCGTTCGACCACCACACCGTCGCGCAGGTGGGAAGTGACGATTTCGTCGATATCGCTCTCGTCCACAAAGGTGTACCACACCGCTTCGGGGTACACCACCGCCACTGGGCCACCGGCACAACGGTCGAGGCAACCAGCTTTGTTGACGCGCACTTGACCCGGCCCGGCCAGACCAAGTTCTTTGACTTGTGCTTTGCAACGCTCAAACCCTTGTTGGGCCGCAAAGTCGGCACAACAGGCTTGACCGTTGTCGCGCTGGTTCAGGCAAAAAAAGATGTGGTGCTGGTAGTAGGAAGGTGTGGTGTCAGTCATGCGCAGGCATTGTAGTGGGGCTGGGCGGGTGCAGGGCCTGGCGCAGCCCGATGCACAACACCGCAAAGGGCCACCCCCAGCCCAACCATTGCGACAAGCCGTGAAAGCGGATGAAACGGTCTTGCTGCCAACGCTCCAACGATTGCGCGAGGTAAGCACTTTCGGGGGCCTGGTTGAGCAAAACCAACGCCACTGTCAACCCCAACAGCATCAGCACGGTACAGGTGCGGTGCGACCAACGCAACGCCAGCAGTGCCACCAACAACCACAGCGCCAGCCCCAGCAACACAGATGCTGTCAACCACACCCAGGCCCGTGTCGGGCCATAGGTCAACACCGCCGACAGTACCGCCACGCCCAGCGCCAACCCCAACAGCAACAAGGCCCACACCAAACGTTGCCACGTACGGCACAGCACAGCGTAACCCAGCAGCAGCGGCGCGGCCAGCGACAGCGCCACCACCACCGCCTCGGCCAGCGGGCTCAAGGGTAAGCTGGGCACAGCCACCGGCACCCAGACCACCGCCCACGGCCAATCCTGCAACCCCTGTTGCAGCGCCAGCTCCAAACGGGGCCACACGTGGCCCACACCGTATGGCACAGAAGATGGGTACAACAACGCCCACGGCCACAGCAGCAGGGCCACCAAGCCCGCCCCGGTGTGGGGCATAAACCAACGTTGGCGAAATTGTGACCACGACCCCAGCAACCGCCAGCGCCACAACAGCAGCGCCAGCAAGGTACCTGCCACCGCACCGCCACCGTTGAGCAAGACATCGGCCTGCGAGGGCACGCGCTGCGGCAGGTAACTCTGCAAGGCCTCCAGCAACAACGAGAACAACGTCGGGCCCAGCGCACCCCAACATGCAGCAGCCCAGCCTGAACGGTTGGAGCGCAACACCGCCACCGTCAACAACAGGCCCAGCGGCATATAGCCAATGAAGTTGGCCACCACGTCAAAGGTGGCCCAATACCGGGGCCACGGTGCGCTCAGGTACGCCCACGGCACCATGCCGCCTTGGTAACGCCAACCCACGAAAGGGTACAAACTGGCGTAACATACCAAACAGGCCCACCCCAACGCCAGCGACCAAGCAATGCTGCGGTGTCGCTCGGGCGTAAAAACAGGGGCTGCACCGCCAGCAGCGGTCATGGTGTTAGAAAGGCTTGACGACCACCAGCACCACCGCCACCACCATCATGAGCACCGGCGCTTCGTTGAACCAACGGAACCAGACGTGGCTGCGCTGGTTGTCGCCACGCTCAAACCGCTTGAGGATGCGGCCACAGGCGTGGTGGTAGCCCAACAGCAGCAGCACGGTGAGCAGTTTGGCGTGCATCCAGCCATTGCCGGGGCCCGATTTGCCAATACCGTAGTGCAACCACAACACCAGCCCCAACGCCACAGCGGGCACCGCCAGCAGCGTCATAAAGCGCATGAGCTTGCGCGCCATCAGCAGCAGGCGCGCGCGTTCGGACAGGCTGCCCGCATCGGTCATGGCCAAGTTGACAAAGATGCGTGGCAAGTAAAACAGACCCGCAAACCAGCTGGCCACGAACACGATATGAAAAGATTTGACCCACAACATGCAGGCAGTGTAGCGAATTGCAAACCGCTACACTGCCACCACCTTGGCCCCGCTTCTGCTTTTTTTGCTGTTTTGGAACGCTGTTATGCTGCACGCTTTGGCCGCTTTGTTGACGCTGCAACTGCTGGGTGAAATGGTGGTGCGGGCACTGGCTTGGCCGGTGCCTGGCCCGGTGCTGGGCATGGCGCTGCTGTGGCTGCTGTTGCTGCTGCGCCCCAGGTGGCTGCCGGTGTTCAAAAGCACAGCGGCGGGGTTGTTGCAGCATTTGTCGCTGTTGTTTGTACCCGCAGGTGTGGGCATCATGCTGCACCTGCAACGCTTGGGCAATGAGGCATGGGCCATAGGCGTGGCATTGCTGGTCAGCACCTGGATTGGGCTGATCGCGACCGCGTGGACCACCATGTGGCTGCTGCGACGCGGCCAAGCGGCATCCCCCGCCCACGAGACCACTCTTCACCAAATCGATTGAACCATGCCCGCTTCGTCTCTTTGGACACACTGGCTGGACACACCGTTGTGGTGGCTCAGCATCACGTTGTTGGTGTATTTGCTGGCGTTGACGTTGTACCAGCGCAGTGGGCACAACCCATTGGTGAACCCGGTTGCGGTGTCGATTGCGCTCATTGGCACCATCCTGTGGTGCAGCGGCACCCCTTATGCCACGTATTTTGATGGCGCACAACTGGTGCATTTTTTGCTCGGGCCTGCCACGGTGGCACTGGCCGTACCGTTGTTTGAGCAAAGCCAGCGTTTGCGGCGGGCTTGGTTGCCGTTGTTGGGCGGCATTGTGGTGGGCACGCTGACCACAACAGCCAGCGCCTTGGGTTTGGCTTGGGCACTGGGTGCGTCCAAAACCACGCTGGCATCGCTGGTGCCCAAGTCGGTGACCACGCCGGTGGCAATGGGCATTTCAGAGCAGTTGGGCGGCTTGCCCTCGCTGACGGCGGTGCTGGTGGTGACGACAGGCATTGTGGGGGCGGCCTCGGCCCGTTGGTGGTTTGACCGCTTGCGCATTGCCGACGATCCGATGGTGCGCGGACTGGCGCTGGGCGTGGCCGCCCACGGCATAGGCACCGCACGCGCGTTTCAGCTCAGCAACGACATGGGCGCGTTTGCCGGTTTGGCCATGGGGTTGACGGCGCTGTTTAGCGCACTGGTGCTGCCGTGGTTGGTTGGCCCATTGTTGCGCTGGTTGTGAGGCTTTTAGCCGTGCAGGTCGTCGCGGCGCGCAATGTCAAGCAAGTGCTCGAGTTCGTGTGGATGAGCCTGTTCATTGTGGCGGTGCCAACGCTGAATAAGCCACATCACCCCCGCCACCACCAACCCAAACGCGGTGATGGCCCCAAACGCCGACAAGCCCACCCCCGTGGACAGGCTGTACAGCCCTCCCAGCAACAGAATGCAGCTTTGCTCGTTGAAGTTTTGCACGGCAATGGAGCGCCCCGCCCCCATCAGGTTGTGGCCCCGGTGCTGCAACAACGCGTTCATCGGCACCACCAAAAAACCACCCAATGCCCCCAATGCCACCAAAAATGGCGCGGCCAGCCACACGTTGTCGATGAAATTCATCAAGATGACCAGCAGCCCCATGCCTATGCCCAGCGGCATCACACGGGTGGCGTGCTCCAGCCGCATCTTCATGGAAGCGACCACTGCGCCCACAGCCGTACCAATGGCCACCACACCCACCAGCGATGACGCTTGGGTGGTGCTGTATCCCAGTGCTGCCGCCGCCCACGCCAACACGATGTAGCGCAAATTGCCACTGACCCCCCAAAACAGGGTGGTGGTGGCCAGCGAAATTTGACCCAAGCGGTCGCGCCACAAACGGCAGTTGCATTGCCAAAAGTCGGGCAACAACGCCAATGTGCTGGTAGGCATAGGACGCAGCTCCACCGTGGTACGGGGAATGCAGGTGTTGAACCACGCCGCCAGCGCGTACACCAACACCAAACAGGCAATGGCCGCTTCTGGTGGGCTGTCAAAACCGGTGTGCAAGCCCGGCACGTCGATGGTCAGCAACCAGCCCGACACCACCGGCCCCACCAATTGCCCCCCCAGCACCACCCCCAAAATGATGGAGGCGATGGTCAAGCCTTCGATCCAACCGTTGGCCTTGACCAATTGCGAGGTGGGCAACAGCTCGGTCAAGATACCGTATTTGGCCGGCGAATACGCCGCCGCCCCCAGCCCCACCACCGCATAAGCCAGCAAGGGGTGCAACCCGGTCAACATCAACAAACAGCCCACCACCTTGATAGCGTTGCTGAAGAACATGACTTGGCCTTTGGGCTTGGCATCGGCGAACGCCCCCACAAACGGGGCCAGCACCACATAAAACAGGGCAAACATGGGCACCAGCGCCGCGCTTTGCCACTCGGGGGCGTGGCGGCTGCGCAGCAACTCCACCGCCACCACAAACAGGGCGTTGTCGGCCAGCGAGCTGAAAAACTGGGCCGTCATAATGGTGTAAAAACCACGCTTCATAACAGCAATTCAGTGGGAAGGTAAAAATAAGTCACGCGGTTTTGTGCAACAGTGGTGGGCGTGCCCCGATTGGGGGCTGGGTCTGTCCCGCTAAAACGCGCGTTATAGCACGCCCGCTCTATGCGGTGCCGCGTGCCTGCACAGCGCGCGGTTGAATTTGTTTGATTGTCTGCCATGCCACGTCCTATTCTTGCCACCATCCACCTGGGCGCGTTGCGCCACAACCTTGAGCGGGTACGCCAGTCGGCTCCCGATGCCCGCGTCTGGGCTGTGGCCAAAGCCAACGCCTATGGCCACGGGCTGGAACACGTGTTTGCCGCCCTGCGCGCCGCCGATGGTTTTGCGCTGCTGGACTTGAGCGAAGCCCAGCGGCTGCGTGCGTTGGACTGGCGCGGCCCCATTTTGCTGCTGGAGGGCTGTTTTGAAGCGCGCGATTTGGAGCTGTGCTCGCGCCTGAACCTGTGGCATGTGGTGCATTGCAGCGAACAGATCGACTGGCTGGCAGCGCACAAAACGCACACACCACACCGGGTTTTTTTAAAGCTCAATTCGGGCATGAACCGGCTGGGTTTTACGCCCGATGCGTTCCGGGCCGCTTGGGCGCGGCTCAACAGCTTGCCACAGGTGGACGAAATTTCGCTCATCACCCACTTCAGCGATGCCGACGGTGACCGTTTTGGCCAGCACGGGCTGGCACACCAAGTGGAAGCGTTCCTGCACGCCACCGCCGATTTACCAGGTGAGCGCAGTTTGTGCAACAGCGCCGCCGCGTTGCGCCATGCACCGCACCACCCCGCCTTGGCCGCCGACTGGGTGCGCCCTGGCATTGCGTTGTACGGAGCCGCGCCCGACCACCCGGAACGTCACCCACAACACTGGCAACTGCAACCGGCCATGACACTGAGCAGCCAACTGATTGGCATCCAGCAACTGCAAGCGGGCGACAGCGTGGGCTATGGCTCAACGTTTGTGGCCCCACACGCCATGCGGCTGGGCGTGGTGGCGTGCGGCTATGCCGATGGCTACCCGCGCCACGCACCGGGCACACCCGAAGCAGGCACCCCAATACTGGTGCGCGGCGTGCGCACACGGTTGATCGGGCGGGTCAGCATGGACATGCTGACCGTGGACTTGACCCCGGTAGAAGCCATACATGGCCCCTGCCAATTGGGCGACGAGGTGGTGTTGTGGGGCCACAGCCAACACGGCACAGCACTGGCGGTGGACGAGGTGGCCCACGCGGCAGGCACCATCAGTTACGAATTGCTGTGCGCGGTGTCACCGCGCGTGCCCATGCGCACTACCGAGACTTGAGGGGACGCAAAAAGGCCCAAAAGTTCGGGTAAGTCCCTATGCTGATGGCGAATAAAACTGACTAAAATCTTACCACTCGCAGGGAAGCGGCCAAGGCCACAACCCCGCCAAGCGAGAGGACTGAGGAGACAAACTCAAATCCAACAACACTCAACATGAGCATCCCCAAGAGATGCCTTTTTTCAAATGCCAGCCGGTGTAAACCCGCTGGCATTTTTGTTGCGCTTCAGGTACGGGTATCGAGCAACACCCCCAACATGCTGTCGGCGGTTTGCAGGGTTTTCAGGTTGGCCTGAAAGCTGTAGGTGGCAGAAATGCGCTCGACCGTGTCTTGCGCCCAATCGGCACCCGGCTGGGGCATGCGGCGGGTTTGGGCCTGCACACCACCGCTGGGCAGGGCCTGCATGGTGGTACTTTGCCGCTGAAAACCTTCGGTTTGGACGTTGGCCACGTTGTGGGCCACGCTGCCCAAACGGGCTTGCGCCGCCTGCAAGCCCGACGCTGCGGTGGAAATGACGGGATTCATGGTGTGGTGCCTCCAAGCTTTTCAGTGTAGCGCCTACAATTTTTGCCGCAAGCCCGTACGCCACCCGCCCCCCACATCTGCTCATGGATCACACGCCACCCCCCGCATCCGCACCTTCTGCCGAGGCCACCAACGCCAATTGGGCCGCTGCGGTCTGGCACCAAGCCTTGGCTCCCCACACCGCTGGGCTCCCCGCTGTGATTGGCTTGGACGAACAAGGGCGCAGACGCACGCTGAACTGGCCCACACTGCGCCAGCAAGCGGCCTCGCTGGCACTGGCGTTGCAAGACATGGGGTTGCAATCTGGCGATGTGGTGGCGCTGTACCTGCCCCATGTGCCAGAAGTGGTGGTGGCCATGGTGGCCTGTGCCAGCATGGGGGTGGTATGCAGCCACTGCCACCCGTTGCTGGAAACTGCGCAAGTGTTGGACCGCTGGCGCGGCTTGCGGCCCAAGGTGTTGCTGGGGGCCGATGGCCTGTATTGGGGGGGGCAGCCGCACGACCGCGCCCACACCCTGCACGAGCTGCGCATCGCCTTGCCCAGCCTGCAACAGTTGGTGGTGTGGCGTACCCCGTATGCGGCAGAACGGGTGTACGGTGCCACCGACCTGGGCACCCTGTGCGCACGCGACAACACCGCCACCCAGGCATGGGTGCCGGTGGCGGTGCCGGCACAACACCCACTGTGGCTGGAGCACCGCACCACGGACGATCTGACATTGCCCCCCCAAGCCGTGGCCCACAGCCATGCCGACACATGGCATGTGCAACAGGCCACTTGGTGTGCCAACACCTTGCGTGCCAGCCATGCCCCTGACGCTCAGCCCGAACGGCTGTACTGGGCCGCCAGCCCGCAGGCCGGGTTGTGGCCGCTGGCGCTGGGTGGTCTGGTGCATGGCACCACCGTGGTGCTGTACGATGGCCACCCCTGTGGTGATGTGGACGAGCCCGACACCGAACGGCTGTGGCGGCAATTGGCGCGCCAGCAAGCCAGTGTCTGCATCACCGGGGCAGGCAACGACCCCGGCCTCCCCCCTGCACCGTGGGCCGACGCGCTGCGCCACGTGCGCTACTTGGAACTGTCGGCGAACGGGGAGACGCTGACGGCAAAAAATCCAGCCAAAACCGCGCTATAATCACGGCTTCTCAGGGCTCTTAGCTCAGTTGGTAGAGCAGCGGACTCTTAATCCGTAGGTCGAGTGTTCGAGTCACTCAGGGCCCACCAAAATACCAAACAAAAAGCACTTAGCGCACACACAGCCTAAGTGCTTTTTTGTTGCCCGTGGCGGATTCAACCCCATACAGGCACAATCCAACCTCTGTCCACGCCCTTACGCCGAGAGCCTGCCCGCTGTGACTGCCACCCAACGCATCCAAAATGAACTGGACCGTGCGCGCCGCAACGGCCCGGTACGCGACATCATCATTCCGCCCTGCCCCGAGCTGCTGCGCCAGTTGCAAGAGGCCACCGCCTATGGCGAGCCCGATGTGGCCGCACTGGACCAAATTGCCGGGGCCGACGTGGCAATGGCCGCAGCCTTGATACGCCAAGCCAACAGTCCGTTTTACGGCTTGAACCAGCCCATTCATACCGTGGGTCAAGCCCTGACGGTGCTGGGCGTGCGCCCCGCCGTGCAACTGCTGACCGGCTTTTTAACCCGCAACGCCTTGCAAGTGCAATCACCCGTGCTGGGGCATTTCTGGGAGAGCTCTACCCGGCGTGCGCTGGCCTGCCAGCACATCGGGCACCAGCTCTACAACCTCGACCCCAACGTGGCGTACAGCTTTGGCCTGTTCTGCCACGTGGGGCTGGCGGTGATGCTGCGCGGCGTGAAGGGCTATGCCAGCACCATGACCGAGGCACTGGCGCGCAAAGACCGCACCTTCATCCAAACCGAAAACGCCAACCACCGCACCGACCACGCCGTGGTGGGCGCAATTGTGGCGCGCACTTGGCACTTGCCGCCCGAGGTGGCGGTGGCCATTCGGCTGCACCACGACTTCACATGCTTGGCATCGGACGAATTCAGCCCCACGGTGCGCAATTTGGTGGCACTGGGCCTGATTGCCGACCACTTGGTACACCAGTACGAAAACTTGCCCGAATTGCGCGAGTGGACGCAATTTGGCTCCGCTTGTTTGGCGCATTTGGACATTGGCGAGACCGAGGCCGACCACTGGGTGGATGAACTCAGCCCCGTGTTTGAAGGGGTGCAGCTGACCTGAAAGCGGCGCACCAGCGGGGGCGCATGGCGTTTCAGGTGCGTTTGTTCACCAGCACAATGCCCACGGCCACCCCGGTTAAGGCCAACAGCAGTTGCAACGACCACGGCTCGCCCAACCACCCCACACCAAACAGCAGCGCAAACACCGGCGTTAAGAACGCGAAGGCCGAGGCTTGGGTGGTGGGGTAGTGGCGCAGCAGCCACAACCAAGCCAAGTAACTGGCAAACGCCCCCACCGCACTTTGCACCGCCACCGAGACCCAAGCGTGGCTGGAATAGTCCAACCGCCACGGTTCGCCCAACGCCCACGACAGCAGTGGGGCCACCAATGCCGTTACCGCCACTTGGTAAAACAGGTTTTTTTCGGGGGTGCTGTGGGCCAAGCAGGTGGTGCGGATCACCAAGGTGGTCAACCCCCACAGCAGGCCCGAGGCCAAAGCGATCAGGTCGCCCTTGAGTTGGTGGGGCTGGCCGCTGGGGGCGGTCAGACCTTCGCTGAACGCCAGCGCCACCGAGGCAAACGCCAGCACCAACCCCACCCATTGCCAGCGGCGCAGCCGTTCGCTGGGGGCCCAACGCGGAATCAGCAGCGCCATCACAAACGGGCCGGTGTACAAAAACACCGTCAAACGCGAGGCGGTGGTGTACATCATGCCCAGGTAAATGCAGGCGAATTCTCCCGCAAACAGCACCCCAGCCAACAAGCCCATGCGCAACGTGCCATCGCGCTGGAACAAGGGGATGCCACGCCAGCGGCTCCACAACCACAGCAGCACCGTGGCACCCCCAAAACGCAAGGAAGCCTGCCACAACGGGGGCACTTCTGGCACAGTGGATTTGATGAGAATTTGCTGAAAGCCCCAGAATGCGCAACACACCAGCAACAATGCTACGGCCACACCATCCAAGTGCGGTTTGCGCTGAACAGGGGCCACAGGCGCAGGGGCCGGACGGGGTTTCATGGCGCGCTCACGCAACGGGCATGCAGCTTCACAACGCCGGCTCGGTCAACAAACGGCCCCCGTGGTAGAGCAGCGGAGCCAAGTCGGTGCGGTGGGCACAACGTTCGACTTCGCCCACAAAGATCACGTGGTCGCCTTCGTCGTAGCGGCTGCGGCTGCGGCATTCAAACATGGCCACCGCGCCCGGCAGCAGCGGCACGCCACCGGCACCCGTGGCCCAGGGCAAGTCTTGCCAGCGGTCCACGCCCTTGCTGGCAAAACGCTCGGCCAACGCACGCTGTTCTTTGCTCAGTACATGGATGGCGTAGTGCGACGTTTGCAAGAAAGCGCCCATGCTGCCCGAGGTGTGGGCCAGACTCCACAGCACCAGCGGCGGTGCCAACGACACCGAGTTGAAGGAGCTGACGGTCAAACCGACCGGCTGCCCATCGGGCAAACAG
>JBLIZX010000341.1:0-2403 GCA_048860285.1 Macromonas sp.
CCACCGAGAGCATCAACTCCACCACGCAAGCACCGGGCAGCAACTTCTCGGTCGATGCGGCCAACGCTGGCATTGCCATGAACACCAACAGCACCTCGTTCGTGAACATGCCGGCCAGCTTGCCTGGTGCGATTGCGTCCACTTTTGCGCTGTCGTTGTTCAGCCCGAGCGCCAACCGCTTTTTGAATTTGGAGATCTCGGCGTTGCAGGCCGATGGCAAGGGGCAGGTGGTGTCGAGCCCGCGCGTTATCACCGCCGACCAGACCAAGGCTGCCATCGAACAGGGCACGGAATACCCCTATCAGGCGGCTACCTCCAGTGGTGCCACCAACGTGCAATTCAAGAAGGCGGTGATGAAGCTCGAAGTCACGCCACAGATCACGCCCGAGGGTGGCATCATCCTGGACGTGGAAATCAGCAAGGACTCGCCGGGCGAGATCCTCAACGGCCAGCGTGCCATCAACACCAAACGCATCAAAACCAATGTGCTGGTCGAAAACGGCGGTACCGTGGTGATCGGCGGTATCTTTGAATCGGAAGAAACCGAGAACGTGACCAAAGTGCCGCTGCTGGGCGACCTGCCCGCCGTGGGGGCATTGTTCCGCAACAAAACCCGAACCGCCAATAAAAAAGAATTGCTGGTATTTTTAACGCCCAAAGTGGTCAGCGAGCGCGGTGCGTTGCGTTAATCCCAAGTTGAAAGAAAAATATGAACATTGTCAAACTGGTATGGGGCCTGCTGTTGGCCATGCTGCTCACGGCGTGCGGTGGCGGTGGGGGTTCCTCGGGCATCAACCCCAATCAGCCCAATTTGCTGACCAACGCTCCTTCCAATTTGACCTTGCCGTTGGGCACAGAGCGCAGCTATACCCTTTCCGGTGGTCTGGCTCCGTATACCGTAGCCAGCAGCGGTGCAGATGTGGTGTCGGTGCTTCAAACCAGTGAAACGTTCAAACTCAGTGCCCTCAAGACTGGTATGGCGCAGGTGCGGTTGCAAGATGCACAAGGGCAGGCGATCACGTTGACAGTGACGGTGACCAAGGATGCTACTCCCAGCTTGACGGTACAAGCGCCCGACAGTGTGGTGTTGCGCATTGGGTTGGCGCAAAGCTACCAAATTACTGGGGGGCAAGGGGCTTATGCTGCTGCCAGCAGCGATGCGGGCGTGTTGCGTGCTACCGTAGAGGCCAACGGCATGCTGAACTTGGTGGCGGTCAGCAGCGGTAACGCCAGCGTGCGTGTGTACGACCAGAGTGGCAATGTCACGGTGTTGTCGGCCCAAGTCATTCCGGTGGCCGAACTGGCGGTGCAAGCCCCCGCCAGCGTGCGGGTGGCTGCGGGCGTGACGCAAACCTACCAAATTTTGGGTGGCGTACCACTCTACAACGCCACCAGCAGCGATACCTCGGTGGTGCGTGCCAGCGTGGACTTTGGCAACACGTTGACTTTGGTGGGTGCAGGACCGGGCAATGCGGTGGTGCGGATAGCCGACAGTGCGGGCAAGGTCGTTCAGTTGTCGATCAGCGGCGGTACGGTGTTGCCGTTGTCGGTGGTCTCACCCACCAGCTTGCAGCTGGTGGTGGGTACGGCACAGGCTTACAAGATCACGGGTGGCTACCCGCCCTACCAAGCCAGCGTGGGCAATGCGGCGGTGCTGAGCGCCAGCGTGCAGAACAGCGACACCTTGCAGCTCAACGCACTCAAAAGTGGCACCACCGAGGTGGTGCTGGTGGACACACAAGGTAACTCGGTGACCCGCAGCGTTGCCATCAGCAGCAACAGCAGTGGCAACAACACGGCGCTGTTTACCACCTCGCCCAGCGCCATTACCCTGAAAGCCAGTCAAACGAGTACTACCTTTCAGATCAGCGGTGGCAGCGACCCCTACACCGTGGTCAGCAGCAACACCAACGTGGCCACGGCCAGTCGCAATGGCAGTACTTTTACGGTGCAAGGTATTGCAGAAGGCGTGGCTCAAGTGCTCGTGACCGACAGCGTGGGCAACGCCGTGACGGTGGCGGTCACGGTGCCCAAAGCCGACAACACCGTGGTGGGTGAGCCTGCCGCCTCGGTGGAAGTGTTGGCTTCTGGCAACACGCTGCAATCGGCTGGGGGCGAGCTTGACATCACCGCTTACGTGAAAGACCGCTTCAACGCCACGCTGGCCGATCGCGCGGTGTCGTTTGCGGCATCCGACGGTCTGATCATTCAGGCCCTGTCTGGCACCACCGACAGTGCGGGCGCGGTCAAGGCCAAGTTGCGCGTGGGGGCCGACAAGTCCAACCGTGCCGTTACGGTGACGGTACGTTCTGGTACCGCATCGGGTTTTGTGAACTTGGATGTGGTGGGCACCAAGGTGTCGGTCTCGGGCGAGGGCACTGTCAAGCTGGGCGCTTCGG
The DNA here is from genome assembly GCA_048860285.1 of Macromonas sp. Taxonomy (GTDB): domain Bacteria; phylum Pseudomonadota; class Gammaproteobacteria; order Burkholderiales; family Burkholderiaceae_C; genus Macromonas_A. Next base: position 2,400 of record JBLIZX010000341.1, read on the forward strand.
CCAC
>JBLIZX010000342.1:0-2767 GCA_048860285.1 Macromonas sp.
TTTCCTGCCGAAGCACTGGCACAGGCGGGCTACCGCGCCATCTGGTTCGGCCAGAAAACCTACAACGGTGTGGCCCTGCTGTCGCGCATCGACCACCCAGCGGGCACCGAGGTGGTCAAAAACATCCCCGGTTTTGACGATGAGCAGGCCCGCGTCGTCAGCGCCAGCTACGCCCTGCCGGGCGGGCCGCTGCGTGTGGTGGGGGCGTACTTCCCGAACGGACAAGCGCCTGGCTCCGACAAATTTGCCTACAAGATGCGCTGGCTGGACGCACTGCGCGGCTGGCTGTGCGACGAACTCACGCGCCACCCGCAACTGGTGCTGCTGGGCGACTTCAACATCACCTTTGACGATGCCGACGTGTGGGACGCACAAGCTCTGCATGAAACCATCCACTGCACCAGCGCCGAACGCGAGCAACTGCAAGCCTTGGTAGGGCTGGGTCTGCACGATGCGCTGCGCCTGTTCGAGCAACCGCCCAAAAGTTACAGCTGGTGGGACTACCGCGACTTGGCGTTCCGGCGCAACCGGGGCTTGCGCATCGACCACCTGCTCATCACCGACGCGCTGAAACAACGTGCCAATGCCTGCCACATCGACCGTGCCCCGCGCAAGAACGAGCGCCCCAGCGACCACGCTCCGGTGGTGCTGACGCTGGGTGCGCCGCAATAACCCAGAGCCCAACCATCAGTCCGCATCCAACCCCAGTTCTTGGATTTTGCGCGTGATGGTGTTGCGCCCAATCCCCAGCTTGTGCGCGGCTTCGATGCGACGGCCTCGGGTGGTGACCAGTGCGGCCTGAATCAAGGTCGCTTCAAAATGGTCGCACAACACGTCCCACACATCGGTGCGGTCTTGCGCCAGCAGCGCGAGGGCTTCGGCGCGCAAACCAGTCTCCCAGTCAGAACTGGCTTGCGGCACCGCACTGGTCATCATGGCAGGAGCCAACGCGCGTGGCAGTGGCGCAGCCTCAGCAGCCACCGTTGCCGTTGCGGCCACCGGCGCTGCCGTGCCAACTTGGCCTTGCAGCACCTCCGGGGGCAAGTCCTTGACCTCAATCACCTGCGCTGGAGCCATCACCGTCAGCCAGTGGCAGATGTTTTCCAGTTGGCGCACGTTGCCAGGGCAATCAAACGTGCTCAGTACCTGCAAGGCCGCGTCGGAAATGCGTTTGGGCTCCACGCCCAGTTGCTTGGCGCTTTGCTGCAAAAAGTAGCGCGTCAGCAGTGGCACGTCTTCACTGCGCTCGCGCAAGGCCGGTAAACGCAAGCGGATGACGTTGAGGCGGTGAAACAAATCTTCGCGGAACGCGCCATCTTTGACGCGCTGTTCCAAGTTTTGGTGCGTGGCCGCAATCACCCGCACTTGGGTTTTGATGGCGCTGTGCCCGCCGACGCGGTAGAAATGCCCATCCGACAACACCCGCAACAAGCGTGTTTGCAACTCAAACGGCATATCGCCGATTTCATCCAAGAACAGCGTACCGCCCTCGGCTTGCTCAAAGCGGCCCCGGCGCATGGTTTGTGCGCCGGTAAAGGCACCGCGTTCGTGGCCGAACAACTCGCTTTCCAACAGATCTTTGGGAATAGCTGCGGTGTTGATGGCCACAAACGGGCCATGCGCGCGCGGGGAATGCTTGTGCAGCGCCCGCGCCACCAGCTCTTTGCCCGAGCCAGATTCGCCCGTGATCAGCACGGTGACATTGCTCTGGCTCAGGCGGCCTATGGCGCGGAACACGTCTTGCATGGCCGGGGCTTGGCCCAGCATCTCGGGCAAAGCGGTCAGACGCTCCTCCACCACCGCTTCTTCGCGCTGGCTTTCCTCCACCGCACGGCGTATCAGCTCCACCGCCTTGGGCACATCAAAGGGCTTGGGCAAGTATTCAAACGCACCGCCCTGAAACGCCGACACCGCGCTGTCGAGGTCGGAGTACGCCGTCATGATGATGACGGGCAAACTCGGCAGGCGCTGACGCAACTGGGCCAGCAAATCCAAGCCGGAGCCACCGGGCATGCGAATGTCGCTGACCAGCACTTGGGGCGCGTCGTGGTCGTGAAGGGCATCGAGCTCATCGAGCGCCTGCAACACCTCGCGCGGTTGGGTAAAGCTGCGGGTGGGCAAATGTTCGCGTTGCAGGGCTTTTTCCAGAACAAAGCGAATCGACGGGTCATCGTCCACGATCCAGATGGGTTTCATGCGCGCGTTTCCTGTGTGGTCTTCGCCCCTGCGGTGGTCTGGTTGACGTGGTGACGACCCACTTCAAGGCAGGGGTATGAGCAACTTGAAGTCGGTGTGGCCCGGCGTGCTGTCGCACTCAATCAGGCCCTGATGCTGCTGCACAAAAGTTTGGGCCAATGTGAGACCCAAACCGGAGCCGCCGTCTTTGCCCGACACCAGCGGGTAAAAAATCCGGTCTTTGATTTCGTCGGGCACGCCGGGCCCGTTGTCAATCACATGCAATTCCAGTGCCAACCGGTAACGCTGCTTGCCAAACGTGGCTTGGCGCGCCACACGGGTGCGAAAAATGATTTGTGCATCACCCTGCGCGATGCGGTCTTGCAGCGCGTGGGCGGCGTTGTGCGCAATGTTGAGCACCGCCTGAATGAGTTGCTCACGGTCGCCCCGAAACTCGGGCAGCGAGGTGTCGTAGTCGCGCACCACCGTGAGGCCACGCGGGAATTCGGCCAAAATCAACGCGCGCACACGTTCGCACACTTCGTGGATGTTGACATCGCCCACCACGCGCGCGCGCCGGTGCGGGGCCAGC
>JBLIZX010000343.1:0-22688 GCA_048860285.1 Macromonas sp.
AACGGTCTCGTCGCCCACGGGCCACCGGCGCTGGGTGATGCTGTCAATGAGCTGGTCGTGGTCGCCCTGCGGAAAATCGGTGCGGCCAATGCTGCCCGCAAACAGCACATCGCCCACAAAGGCGCGCTGCGCTTCGGGCGAGTAAAACACCACATGGCCGGGCGTATGGCCGGGGCAATGGCGCACCTGCACGGTACTTTGGCCAACCTGCACGGTGTCGCCGTCTTGCAACCAGCGTGTGGGCGTAAAGTGCCCGGCGGGCGGAAACCCAAACTTGGCGCTTTGCATCGACAGACCGTCGATCCAGAACTGGTCACCGTGGTGCGGGCCGATGATGGGCAAGTCGAGTTGTTGGGCAAGCTCGGCGGTGCCGCCTGCGTGGTCGATGTGGGCGTGGGTGAGCCAGATCTGCGTCAGGTTCAAGCCCAGACGCTGCACTTCGGCCAGCACGCGGCCCAGGTCGCCACCGGGGTCGATGACAGCGGCATCCAAAGTCTGGTCGCACCACACCAGCGAACAGTTTTGCTGAAACGGGGTGACGGGGATGGTCAGGTATTGCAACATGCCCGGCATTGTAGAAGGCACGCTCACAGGTTGCTGGCGGCCACCACTTCGGACAGGTCGGTCAGGCCCGCCACCACTTTGTCGATGCCATCTTGGCGCAAGGTTTTCATGCCCGCCAACAAGGCTTGGGCGCGGATGTCGCCCGCCGAGGCGCGGTGGCGGATCTGGTGGCGCAGTTCGTCGTTGCTCAACATCAGTTCGTAAATGCCCAGACGGCCTTTGTAGCCACGTTGCTCGCACGCATCGCAACCCTTCGCGCGCTAGACCGGTGTCCCGTACCAGTTGCTTGACATCCTCCCCACCATTAATGGCGGGGCTTCCCTCTACAGTACGGCCATGCCCGACCGCATCAGCTTGCGCTGATTCATTCAGCAAAGCGCCTACCTCTCGGACTCCCATGCGGGACGGCGAATTACTGGAAAGTTTTGTGCTCGGTTCCAACTGCCTAATGGCAAAAGAAAAATTTGAAACTGTTGTTGCAACAGAGGGCAGTTTACATCCAAGCCGGCCGTCCCGGCCTGTTCGCTCAGACCTGGGGCTGAACCCCAAGGCTTGCCGCTCAATCTGGGGCATCACCCCACTTTGCACCAAGGCCTCGCCCAAGTGGCGCACCCGGCGCAGTTGGGGCTGTGGCCGCTGCAACAATTGCCACAGTTCTTCGGGCGTGGTGGGCTGGGCAAACGTTGGTGGTTGGCTGGCGGGTGGTGCGGCGACAGAAGTGGAAACAAAATCGACCATGCGCCACATTGTGCCGAATGGCTGTGCCAGCGGCGGTATAGTGGTCGTTTTTTGCCCCGCGGCTTGGCCCGTTTTTTGGATATGCCACCCACCACACCACGACTTCGCTGGACTTTGGCCAGCATTTGCAGCGCCCTGGCCCTGACCACCGCACAAGCCGAAACTTTGGTGTTTGCCCCGTTGCCGATGGAAGCGCCAGAAACGGTGGTCAAGCAGTTCAAGCCCCTGCTCAATTATTTGGAACAACGCTTGCCGGGGGTACAGTTCCGCATCGACTACTCCAGCAGCTACCAAGAGGTGCTCGACAAGTTTCAACAAGGCAAAGTAGACGTGGCCTACTTGGGCCCGCTGCCCTACGTGGCGTTGAAAGCGCAGTTTGGTGCCGCCACACCGCTGGTGCATTTTTTGGAAGCGTCGGGCCAACCGACCTACACCTGTGCCATCGTCAGCACCAACGCCAAAACACGGCTCAAATCCCTCAAGGGTGTCAAGGTAGCGTTGACCCAACCCCTGTCCACTTGCGGCTATCTGGCCACCGACGGCCTGCTGCAACAAGCGGGCAACACGCTGATGGCGCAACAGTACCGCTACCTCAACCAGCACGACGCGGTGGCGCTGGCGGTGGCCAGCGGCGAGTTTGAACTGGGCGGTATCAAAACCGCCATTGCCCGGCAATACGCCCACTTGGGCCTGCAAGTGGTGGCCGAAACCGCACCTCTGCCATCGTTTGCGCTGATTGCCAACGGCCAAAAACTCAGCCCACAACGCCAGCAAACGTTGCGCCAAGTGCTGACCAGCTTGAGTCCGTTGAACAACCCTGCCGACCGCAGCATCACCCAGAGCTGGGGCAACAATTTGCGGCACGGGGCCGTCAACGCCAGCGATGCCGACTACGAATCGGTGCGCGGCTTGCGCCGCCGCGCTCGCATCCCAGAATACGGTAATTTCTAATCCAACGCTCACGCATGATCTGGAACCGCCGCCATTGGGGCCTGCTGGCCGCGTTTGCACTGCTGGAGGCCGTGGCGGTGGGCTGGAATTACCGCAATTGGCAAGACAAGGAAGCGCGCTACCTGGACCAATACAGCTCCAGCCTGCAAGTCACGTACCGCTCCAGCACCAACATGTACCGGCTGATGACGGAAACCATCGTCAACGAAGCCGTCAAACGCCCCGAGGTGCTGAACCACATGGCGCAAATGCTGGAACAGCCCGACGAGCGCATGCGTGCCCCGCTGCGCGGGCACCTGTACCAAATGCTGTTGCCGACGTACGAAAAGCTCAAAGCGGCCAACGTGCGCCAGTTCCACCTGCACTTGCCCAACGGCGAAAGCCTGCTGCGCTTTCACGATCCGGCCAAATTTGGTGATTTGCTGTTTGACACCCGACCATCGGTGCGCATGGCCAACGAACATTTGGTGGCGGTAGCGGGGTTCGAAACCGGCAAACTTAAATCCGGCTTTCGCTATGTGTACCCGTTGCTGCGCAACAGCCAGCACTTGGGCAGTGTGGAGATGAGCGTCACCTTTCGCGGCATCCAACAGGTGCTGGGCGAGTTGGACGACACACGGGAATACAACTTTATTCTGAAGCGTTCAGCGGTCATGCCCAAACTGCTCGACAGCGAGCAGTGGCTGTATGGCAACGCCGCCATCCACCCCGACTTTGTGGTGGAAGACCCGCAGGTGCAGTTGCCTGATTCGCCCCCGGCCCCCTCCAGCACCGCACAGGCGCTGGACAGCGCCCTGCGCCAGCGCGCCGATGTGCAACAGCTGATGCTGGCTGGCACCAGCGCCACCGTGACCGCACGCCACAACGGCAAGGTGTGGGCGGTGTCGCTGCTGCCGGTGCGCGATGTGGAACAGCAACTGGCCGGTTACGTGCTGGCGTACAGTCAAGCCCCTTTTGCGCGCTTGCTGCAACGCGAATTTGCCATCTCGATCGCCATTGCCACCTTGGCGTTGTTCGGTTTGGTGGCGCTGTTTGGGCGGCTGTCGGCCTCCAACACACGCTTGGCACAAGAGCGCCACAACCTCAAGGCCATCACCGACACCATGCCCGAAGGGTTGTACGTGCTCAACGAGCACGGCCACGTCACGCTGATGAACCCAGCGGCGCTGGAAATGCTGCAACTGCGGCCCGAGGACGTGCTGGGCCGCGTTGGGCACGATATTTTTCATTCGCACGCACGCAACGATCATTTGCCATTGCACGAATGTCCCGTATTCAAAGTGGTTCACCACGGCGGCGCGTTCCGGGGCGAAGAGGTGTTCTCGCGCGCCGACGGCTCCACGCTGATGGCGGAAGTGGCGAGCAACCCACTGTTGCAGGGCACACGGGTAACAGGCTCGGTCACGGCGTTTCGCGACATCACCGCACGCAAAATCACCGAAGCGGCGCAGCGCCAAGCCATTGTGGCCGCCGAGCAAGCCAACCGGGCCAAGAGCGAGTTTGTGGCCAACATGAGCCACGAGGTGCGCACGCCCATGAACGGCATCATCGGCCTAACGCAGCTGGTGCTGGGCACGCCACTGCAACCGGTGCAGCGGCAGTACCTGCACATGGTGCAGCAGTCGGCGGAGTCGCTGTTGGCCATTTTGAACGACATTTTGGATTTTTCCAAAATTGAAGCCGGCAAGCTGGAGTTGGAGCAGGTGCCGCTGGCGTTGCGCGCCACCGTGGCAGCGGCTTGCCGCAGCGTGGCCACACGCGCCGCCGAAAAAGGGCTGGAGCTCATCATCGACATTGCCCCCGACGTGCCCGAGCACGTGCAGGGCGATGCCACACGGCTGCGCCAAGTGCTCATCAACTTGGTGGGCAACGCCATCAAATTCACCCAGCATGGCGAGATTGTGGTGCGCGTGCGCTGCGACCCCAGCAATGACAACCACACCGTACCGCAACTGTGTTTTGAGGTACGCGACAGCGGCATCGGCATTGCGCCGGAGCAGCTGCAAGGCATCTTCCAAGCGTTTTCACAGGCCGATGCGTCCATCACCCGCCGCTTTGGCGGCACAGGGCTGGGGCTGACCATTTGCCGCCAACTGGTGCGCATGATGGGCGGAGACATTGGCGTGGACAGCACCCCGGGGCAAGGCAGCGTCTTTCACTTTACCACCCCATTGCGGCTGGCTACCGACCAGCCAGCGGCCACCACCCCCCCACCACTGGCGCAACAACCCCGCGTGCTGCTGCTGGTGCGCCACCCCATGCTGCGCGATCTGCTGCAACAGCGGCTGCACGCCGCTGGGGCCCACGTACACACACCAGCACCCACCAACGCAGACGAAGCGCTGGCACAGTTGCGCGATGCACTGGCCCAAGCAGGCCAGACTCAACAGCCGTGGCGGGCCGTGATCATGGAAGCCTGCTGGGCCGCACATGGCCCCCCAGCGCAATGGAACGAAAGCTTGGCACAAGGTGGCCTACACGCCCACAGCCAATTGGTGCTGCTGCGCAGTTTGACCCCAAACTTAGACCAACCGACCATCGACAGTGGAGCGGTCACGCAACACGAACTGCTCAAGCCCATACTGCCCGAGGAAGTGTTGGCGTGTCTGGCCACCGAGGTGGCCACCACAACCGCCACCGAGGCCCCCATTGTGCCCACCGCTGCGCTGGTACTGCGGATTTTGCTGGTCGAAGACAACCTGATCAACCAACGGCTGGCGTGCGCTTTGTTGCAAAAACAGGGCCACCACGTGACGGTGGCCGGGCACGGTGCCGAAGCGGTGGCCTTGCTGCAACAGCGCCAACCCAACACCCCAGAGCCGTTTGACTTGGTGCTGATGGACGTGCAAATGCCGGTGCTGGACGGCTTGCAGGCCACGCAACACATTCGGCAGCACGAGCAAACTCACCACCTGCCACGGTTACCCATTGTGGCCATGACCGCCAACGCCATGGTGGGCGACAAAGAAGAATGCCTCACGGCAGGCATGGATGGCTACACGACCAAACCCATACGCTGGCCCGAACTGCAAGCCGAAATAGCGCGCGTTTACCAACGTGCGCGCACGGTGTAAGTCAACACAGCTTTGCCACCAGCGGCCACGTTCACGTCCCATTGCGCCACGTGGGCCGACGCTTTGCGGCTGGGCTGACTTTGTTGCAGCAATTCCCAGTCCCCCGGTATAGGTTCTTGCACGCGCACCGTCACGGCTTCGTCCTTGGCGTTGCGCAGTTCGATGCGGTAAGCGGTTTCGGTGCTGGTATCGCTGAGTTTTTTGTAGGCGGTCTGCACGCGGTCGGCGGTGACATCGAACGCTTGCCCCAGCCGCAGGCGCACAGTCTCGTTTTTGGCGGTGTGCTCGATGCGGTCTTCACCCACAAACTGGGCCGCGCCTTGGCTGTCTTTGGCGTACACGCGCACCACCCCGGCGGGCAGGGGCTTGCCCAATTGCGCGCCCTGGTTGTCGTACTCCACAAACACCGCCGGTTTGAGTTTTTGCCCCAGCAGACCGTAGCGGTCGCGGTAGTAGTAATCGGCACCGGCCAGCAAGTACTCGCGCCGCACCGCCAAACCCGTGGCCGACAGCAGCGCCAACTGCTTGGTTTGCTGGTCGGCAATCGAGGTGGGACGCTCCAAGCGGTACAGGTGGTAGTCCAGCAAAGCCTCTTGCGCCATAGGCGGCGGGGCCGCTGCCAGCGCCACCGCGTCCAATGCCATCGCTCGCAGCAGGCGCTTGGGGGCCGACACCGTGTTGACGCTGCCAGCCACCAGTTGCAAGGTGGCGTTGTCGTAGGCCACCCCACTGCGGTTGGTCAGTGTCACCCAGCCCGACAAGTCCATCTGTCGCCCATCGGGCGACAGGTGCGCCACGTAATCGGTTTGCCACGACAGCCCCCCCGTCAGGTACGACAATTCCAGCGTCTGCGTGCCCGCGCTGGCCGACTCCAACACCACCGACAAGGTGGGTCGGTCGCGCAAATCCGGCGGCACACTGTCAAACACAATGCGGCCCGGTACGCCGGTTTCAATGCGGTCGGCAAAACGCAGCACGGTGCCGCCTTCGGTGGACAGCACGGTCGCGGTTTCGGCCCGTTCTGCGCCCGTGGTGGGGTGGGTGCGCAGCACCGTGACGGTGCGACCCACGTATTTGTCCAGCAGTTTTTGTGGGGTCAACAAGTCGAAGTCAAAATTTTGCTCCAGCAACGTGAGCGGCGCGCCACCCACGCTGCGCAGCAAGGCGGTTTCGGGCCGCATCTGGCCCGAAACCTCGCGCCAGCTCAAGCGCGCCACGCCGTGTGGCAAGACCACGCGACGGCGTTCTTTGACCAGTCCCAAGTCTTGGTTGTACACGGTCAACGCGGTGGCTTCGCGCTGCGCGGGGTCGGACGCAACTTCAGGCGGTGCCGCCAACGCCACCGATGCCACGGCCAGCCCAACGGCGGCCCAAGTGCAACGGCCCAACGCCCAGCGGGGCGTGGCGGGAAACAACGGTACCGACGACAAGGGGGGTGGCATGGTGTGGGCTCCTTGAACACTCAAACGGGGGGTACCGGGCTGTGGGAAGCGGCCAGCACCTGTTGCAGCAGGTGCGCGGCTTGGTCAAAATCGTACCCCAACAAAGCGGCCTCAAACTCGGCCAGGTGGGGCTGCAACAAGGGCTGCAACACGCGCTGTGACTGCTTCCACAGCATCAATGCCTGAGCATCGCAGTCTTGCAACAACGTCAGCAGGTAATGGGCGATTTGGAGCTGCTCTTGGTGCGACACGCTGGGTTGTGCATCTGCGCCATCCACAGCATTTGCATCCGCCGGGGGGGCCAATGCCAAACGCAGCGTCAGACCAAAGGTGCTGCCCTGCCCCGGTACGCTGTGCAAGTCGATACGGGCCGCCATCAGCGCCGCCAACCGTTGGCTGAGCGCCAACCCCAGCCCCATGCCGTTGTGGTGGCGCGTCATGCTGGCATCGGTTTGGTGAAATTGCTGAAACAACAGCGCCTGGGCCGCTGGCGCAATGCCGATGCCTTGGTCTTGCACTTGCAACCGCAGCGTGACCGCATCGTGGTGCAGCTCCAGCAAGCGGGCCTGCAAGGTAATGTCGCCCCGCTCCGAAAACTTGACCGCGTTGTCCAGCAAGCTGGCCAAAATTTGCCCCAACCGCACCGGGTCGCCGCGCAGTTGGTGCGGCAAGTCGGGGTCCAAATCGCAGTGCAGTTGCAAGCCTTTGGCTTGGGCGGGCGCTTGCAGGCGTTGCAGCTCGTAGTGCAGCAGGGCGGGCAGATCGAATGCGATGGATTCGATGTCGATGTGGTTGGCCTCGCTGCGGGCCAGATCCAAAATATCGTTGATGAGTTGCAACAGGTGCTGGGCGGCGGTGTGTACGGTGTGCAAGAAGCCGCGCGCTTCGTCGCCCTGTACATGCTCGTCCAGCAGGGGGACAAAGCCCAGAATGTGGTTCATGGGCGTGCGCAGTTCGTGGCTCATGTTGGCCAAAAAGGCGCTCTTGGCGCGGTTGGCGCTTTCGGCGGCATCGCGGGCAGCGGCCAACTCGCAGGTGCGGGCCTGCACCAATTCTTCCAGGTGGTCGCGGTACTGCTGCAATTCGCGTGCTTGGCGTTGCAGTTGCAATTGCAGCCGCACGCGCGCGCGCACCACTTGGTGGTTGAAGGGTTTGTGGATGAAATCGACCGCTCCAGCGTACAAGGCTTGCGATTCGCTTTCCGGGTCGGTTTTGGCGGTGATGAAAATGACCGGCAGCTCGCGCGTGGCCACATGGCGGCGCAGCTCGGCCAACACCTGGTAGCCGTCCATCTCGGGCATCATCACATCCAGCAACACCAAATCGGGCAAGGGGCCGTGGGCCAGCATCTCCAGCGCATCGGGGCCGGAGGTGGCAAAGCGCAGCTCACAATGGCCTTCCAGCACGCTGATGAGCAGCTGGATGTTGGTGATGGTGTCGTCCACCACCAACACAGTGGGCCAAGGCTCGGGGCTGAGGTCGGGGTCGGCTGAGGTCAAGACAAGCTCCAGTGCTGGGCATGGGCCAGATTGTGCAGGTGTTGGCGTGCGGCTTTAAAGTCCAGCCGTTCAATGGCTTGTGCCACCGGTGCGTAGGGCTGCTGCCATTCGGTACCCGCCACCAGCAGGGCAATTTCAGTGCTCAAACCGCAGGCTTTGACTTGCCCGCTGGCCAGCAACGGCTGCAACGCGCACAGGCGCGTCAACAGTTCGTCCAGTGCAATCGCACGCAGCGGCGCGGCACTGGGAGCGGGCGTGGCATCGGTGCGCGCATCGGCCTGCACCAGCGGCGCAATGGCGGTCAAGGCTTGTTGCAACAAACGCACAAAGTCGGGGTAAGTGTGGGCCTGTTGTTGTTGCAGTTCGACCTCCAGGCGTTGCGCCACTTGCTGCAAGGCGGTGGCCCCCACCACGGGGGCCAAGCCTTTGACGCTGTGGACGTAGCGCACCGCATCGCCCCATTGCTGGTGCTGCAACGCTTCGTCCAGCGCGGCAGGCAGGGTCACACAGTCGCGGTAAAAACTCAACAACACACGGCGCAAACGCGCCCAGTCGTGGTCTAGCGCGGCCTGTGCGCGCACCAAGTCCAACCCCGGCAACTGGAACGGTGCGACCACTGCTGCGCCGTCCGCCGGTGGTTGTGGTTCTGCCAACGGGGCAATGGTGGAGCGTGGCGCAATCCACTGCACCAGTGCGCGGGCCAATTGCAGCGCGTTGATGGGCTTGGGCAGGTGCGCGTTCATGCCCGCAGCTTGGCTGGCGGCCACATCACGCTGCAACGCCGCCGCCGACAGCGCAATGATGGGCACGTGCTGACCCGCTGGGTGAGCGCGGATAGCGCGCGCCGCCGCAAAGCCGTCCATGCCGTTCATGTGCAAATCCATCAGGATGGCATCAAACGGTTGTTGGGTGGCCATTTCTACCGCCGAGATGCCGTTGTACGCTTGCTGCACCAGCAGGCCCATTTTGTCGAGGTACTCACTGGCCACCAGCCGGTTGGTGGCGTTGTCGTCCACCAGCAGCACACGCGCACCCCGGATCGGGGCCGTGGTAGCCACCACCTCCGTCCAAGCGGGCGCACTGCCGCCGGGCAACTCGGCACTGTCCGGGCTGGCCCCCGTGGGCACGAGCAGCGACGGCGCGCACACCCCCAACCGCACCGTGAACCAAAAACGGCTGCCCTGCCCGGCCTCGCTGTCCACCCCCATCTCGCCGCCCATCAGCTCCACCAACCGTTTGCTGATGCTGAGGCCCAACCCGGTGCCACCGTACTTGCGCGTGGTGGAAGCGTCGGCCTGCTGGAAGGCTTCAAAAATGCCGCTGATTTGCTCCGCCGTCAGGCCAATGCCCGTGTCGCGCACCACCACCTTGAGCAACACCGCCTGCGGCAAAGTCTGCGCGCAAGACACCACCACCTGCACACTGCCGCGTGCGGTAAATTTGATGGCGTTGCCAATCAAGTTGTTGAGCACCTGGCCCAACCGCAGGGGGTCGCCCTCCAACAGCAGAGGCACCTGCGGCTCAATGTGCCAATCCAACTGGAGCTGTTTTTCGGTGGCACGGGCCTCAAACAGGGTCACGCTGTTGCGCAACACCTCGTCCAAACGCATGGGCACCATTTCCACGCGCAAATACCCGGCCTCAATCTTGGAGTAATCCAAAATGTCGTTGAGCACCCCCAGCAACGTGGTGGCCGCTTGGTGGATTTTGTGCAGGTAGTCGCGCTGTTTGGGGGCCAGTTCCATGTCCAGCAACAGTTGCGCCAGCCCCAACACCGCGTTCATGGGGGTGCGAATTTCGTGGCTCATGTTGGCCAAAAACTCGCTTTTGGCGGCATTGGCCGCAGCCAATTGTGCCGTGCGTACGTCCACCATGTGCTCTAGGTCGGCGTTGAGTTCGTTCAACGCGCGGGTACGCTCCTGCACCAGCCGCTCCAAGTTTTGGCGGTAACGCTCCAGCTCCTCTTCCACCGCTTTGCGCTGCGAGATGTCGCGGTGCAACGCAAACACCAGCGTCTGGCCCGCCCATTCGGCGCGGCTCAGCGAGACTTCGGCCGTGTAAGTGCTGCCATCCTTGCGCCGGTGCAGCGTTTCCAAAAAACGGCCCTGCGGCCCCACGTTGTGCAACAGCTCGTCGATTTGCGCCAAGCTGTGCTGTGCGTCCCAATCGTGCCAGCGGCACTGGCGCAACTCGTCGGTGGTGTAGCCCAACATGGCCGCGCCACTGGAGTTGCACTCCACCACTTGGCCCTGGGTGTCGATGATGACCACACCGTCACGCGCTTGCTCAAACAACACGCGGCGGCGCGCCGCTTCATCGGCTATGGTGCGCTGGGCCGCTTGCTGCTGTGCTTGTTGTTCGGCAATGGTGTTGAGCAAGTCGTTAAAGTCTTGCCCGAGTTGGGCCAGTTCGTCGCGATCGCCCGGCAGCACCAAGCGCGCTTGGCGTTCGCCCCGGCGCACGGCGTTCATGGTGTCGCCCATGGCTTGCAGGCGTTGCGTCAGCTCGCGCCCTGCGCGCAAAAACAGCACCGAGATGGCCAACATCGTCAGCGCCAGCAAGCCCGACACCAACGCCAGCAATACCAGCGCCATGCGTTGGTACGGCGCAGCCGGAAAACCCACACTGATCATGCCCACCGCCTCACCATCGCCGTTGGTCAAGGCTTGGTAGCCCAGCATGTAGTTGTGGCCCGCCACGCTGTGGGTGCCAAACCAGCGCGCCTGCTCGTCCAGCACGGTACCCACCACCTCTTGCGGCGGTTGCAGCTCCAGCGTTTGGCTGCCATTGCTGTGCTGGCGGCTGGAGGCAACCATCTGCGCCCCCAGAAAAATGGAAGCCACGCCCTCGCTGTCGTCAGGCAAGGTGCCCACGGGATAGATGATCTCGCGCAGGTGCTCAATCAACGACAGGTTTTTGTTGAACACAATGCCGCCCACCAAAATGGTGTCGGGAATGTCCACACTGAGCGGAAAATGCGCCGCTGCGTTGATCAACAAACCTTGGCCAGGTGCGGGCATGTCCACCGCGTCCTGCACACGCGGTGCGAACTGTGGTGACAAGGCGTTGAGCTCCAATGCGTCAAAACGCTCGTAAGCGGCGTTGGCCACACCCACGCGCGCTTGGCGTATCACGTACGAATCGGGCAAGCGGTTGGACAACGCCACCCCGGTGCTGGAAGCCAGCACTTGGCCCTCGGCGGTAGCCACCACCAAATAATCCAGTCCGCTGCTTTCGGCAGCGGTGTGCAACAGTTGGTCAATGTCGCGGCTGCGCTGGTGGTTCTTGACGGCATAGATCAGCCGCTCGGAGCGCACCAGTTGCGCCAAACGCACACTGGTCTGGGTTTTCATTTGCTCCAAGTAGTTGTGCGCCCCCGCCAAGTTGCTGCGCACATTGGCCTGCAACAGGCTGTTGCTGCGTTCACCGCCCACCAACACCAGCGCCGCAATCACCACCGGAAACGCCACCAGCAGCGGCATCAACCCCAACGCCAGAAAGCGAAAACGCAACGAATGCGCCCACTCGCGGTGCCAACGGGCCCACCACGGGCCCACCACGGCACCCGCCACAGCAACGGCAACGACAGGCGGCAAAGGGGCTGGCGCTTCAGGGGCAGCCACAACGGGCACCCCGCATGGGCAGGCGGTGGAACATAGACGGTCGGAACTGGGCCAAAAGGCCATTATTATCTGGAACACCTTTTACAGTGGAACCACAATGCCCATGGCCCGATTCCCCACTTTTGCCACCTCCACCACCGCCGTGCTGCTGGCCACCGCCCTGAGTGGCTGCGGGCCCCAGCCTCCATTGCAAATCGGCTTTATTGGCGGGCTGACCGACCGCAATTCGGACAACGGCCAAGCGGGCCTCAACGGCGTGATTTTGGCGGTAGAGCAGTTCAACCGCAACGGTGGGGTTGATGGCCGCCGCGTTGAACTGGTAGCCAAGGACGACGCACAGAACAAAGCCACCGCCGCACAATCCAGCCAAGAACTGGTGGCGGCCAAGGTAGAGGCCGTGATCGGCCCTTTCACCAGCGGCATGGCGCAAGTGATTGTGCCCATCACCGGCGCGGCGGGCATTTTTCAAGTCAGCCCCACCATCACCTCGATGGACTTTTACGGCAAAAACGACAACCTGTTCCGCATCAACCGCACCACGCGCGACAACGCCCGCGACTACGCGCGCGTGATGGCCGCACGCGGCCAGACGCACATTGCTGTGGCATACGACACACGCAACCTCAACTTTACCCAGTCGTGGCTCAACGAGTTCCGCACCGCCGTGAAAGCGCAGGGCCAAACGCTGGCCGCAGAAGTGCCCTACGAATCGAGCGAAAACACCGACTTTGCGGGCGTGGTGGGCAAAATGCTGGGAGCCCAGCCCGACGGGCTGTTCTTCATCTCGGGCGCGCTGGACGTGGCCCGGCTGGCACAGCAAGCGCGCAAACAAGCCCCTCAACTGCCCATCGGGGCCGCCGAATGGGCCGCTACCGAACAACTGATTGAACTGGGGGGCGACGTGGTGCAAGGCCTGCTGATCGTGCAAAACTACGACCGCGACGACGAGTCGCCCCGCTTCAAAGACTTCAGCGACGCGTACTACAAACGCTTTCAGCGCAAGCCCGGTTACAGCTCAGTGTCGGCCTACGACGCGGCCACCGTGGTGCTGACCGCGCTCAAAAACCGCAAAAGCCACGAAACCGTCCAACAAGCCGCGCTGCGCAGTGGCCCTTATCCAGGGCTGCAACAAACCATCACATTCGATGCCAATGGCGACACGCCGCGCAAAGTGTTCTTCACCGAAATCCGCGATGGCCGTTACGTGAAAACCGCCGAACAGTGAGCAGCGGCATCACCCGCCGCCGCTGGCGGCTTGTGCGTGTTGCAACCGCTCCAACGCGGTACTGAAGTCGAACGCGCGCAATTCGTTGGCAATCGCCTGCCAATCGTTGGGCCAAGCGGTGCGGAAGGTGGCCTCGTGCTCGTCCCACAACACGGTGGCTTCAAAGTCGGACGCTTGCAGCAGTTCCTGCAAATCGGCCACCAGCACGGCAAACGTGGTCGGATCCAAGCTGGCGGGCGTAGGGGCTGCCGCTGCCGGGGTGGATGGGCCATCGGACAACGCTTGCAACCCCGTGAGTACCGGCAACAGTTGCTCCAGCACTTGGTGCAGCAATGCGTCCAAGGTGGTGTCGTTGGCCTGCGCCTTGCAGGCTTGCTCCAGCGCAGCGGCGGCCTGTTGCACACCATGCGCACCAATGTTGCCAGCCGCCCCTTTGAGGGTGTGGGCACAACGCTCGGCGGCGTGGGGGTCGGTGGTATCGTGGCGGGCTTGGGCAAACAGCTCGGCAAAATGGCCTTGGGCGTGGCCAAAACGGTACAGCAGCCGCTGGTACAACGCCGCATCGCCCAAAGTGCGGCTCAAACCGTCCTCCACATCGATACCGGGCAGCGGCGGCAAAGCCGTGGGCGGGTCGGGCGGGGCCACAGGGGCCAACGCAAGCACCGCTGTGGTGTGGTGGCGCGCGGGGTGAATCCATTTGGCCAAGGTGGCAAACATGTCGCCCACGTTCAGCGGTTTGGCAATGTGGTCGCACATGCCCGCAGCCAACACTTTTTCGCGGTCGCCCGCCATTGCATTGGCGGTCATGGCGATGATGGGGATGTGGCCCCACACTGGGTGCTGGCGGATAAGGCGCGTGGCGGTGTAGCCGTCCATCACCGGCATCTGGCAATCCATCAAGATGCCGTCAAAGTCGGCATCGCGGGCCAGCGTGTCCAGCGCCTCTTGGCCATGCTGGGCCAACACCACTTCCATGCCCGCTTGGTGCAACAGTTCTTGCGCCAGTTCTTGGTTCATGTCGTTGTCTTCCACCAACAGCACACGCGCGTGGCGCAACTGGGCGCTCATCAGGAGGTCAGGCTCACCGCTGTGACCCGCAACACGCACCGCCCCCGTTGCGGGCTGCAAGCCAAAGCGGGCATCAAAATGGAACACCGACCCCCTGCCCAATGCGCTGTCCACCCAAATACGGCCCTGCATCAGTTCGACCAGACTTTTGGAAATGACCAGCCCCAGCCCCGTGCCACCGTATTTGCGGGTGGTGGAAGCATCGGCCTGGCTGAACGGCTGGAACAACTTGGCGCACTGTTCAGGTGTCATGCCAATGCCGGTGTCGCGCACGTAAAAATGCAGCTCCACTTCTTGCGCTTCTTGCTGCACCACACTCACGCCGACCACCACCTCACCTTCGTGGGTGAACTTGATGGCGTTGTTGGCCAAATTGAGCAACACTTGGCCCAGCCGCAGCGGATCGCCCTCCAACGCGGTGGGCACATCGGGCGCGGTGTCAAAACGCAGTTTGAGCCCCTTGTCCTCGGCCTTCATGGCCACCAAGCTGGAGAGGTGCTCCATCACGTCCTCCAACTGGAACGCCACGTGCTCCATATTGAGCTTGTGCGCCTCGATTTTGGAGAAGTCCAAGATGTCGTTGATGATGCCCAACAGGTTCTCGCCCGCACGGTGGACTTTTTCAATGTAGTTGCGCTGCTTTTTGTCCAGTGGGGTTTGCAGCGCCAGCATCGACATACCGATGATGGCGTTCATCGGTGTGCGGATTTCGTGGCTCATGTTGGCCAGGAAGTCGCTCTTGCTGCGGTTGGCGGCTTCGGCGGCATCGCGTGCTTCGCTGAGTTCGGTGGTGCGCAGGGCCACCAGTTGCTCCAAGTGATCGCGGTGGCGTTGCAGTTCGGCCAGCAACTGCTTTTTGTCGGTGATGTTTTCTTTGATGGCCAAGTAGTGCGTGATGCTGCCATCGGGCTGACGCACCGGCGCAATTTTGGCCAGCTCCACGTATTCGGTGCCGTCCTTGCGACGGTTGATCAGCTCGCCACTCCACGGCTCACCACGCAGCAACGTGCGCCACATGTCGTCGTACACCGCCTGCGGCGTGAGCCCAGATTTGAGCACGCGCGGGTTGAGGCCCAGTGCCTCGTCCTTGGTGTAGCCGGTGTTGCGCACAAACGCTTGGTTCACGTACTCAATGCGCGCCTCCAAGTTGGTGATGACCACGCTCTCAGGACTTTGCTCCACCGCCAAAAACAGCTGGCGCAACAGGCGCTCTTGGCGCTTGCGTTCGGTGATGTCCTCCTTGGTGGCCACATAGTGCGTGACCTCGCCATTGGGCTGGTGCAACGGTGCAATGGTGGCGGCCTCGATTTGTTCGCGCCCATCGCGGGTGTGGTTGATAAACTCACCATGCCACACCTCGCCGCGCAGCAGCGTGGCCCACAAATCGGTGTACACCCCCAACGGCGTTTTGTTGGACTTGAGAAAACGTGGGTTGCGCCCGATGGCTTCCTCGCGGCTGTAGCCCGTGTGGTACACAAACGCGTCGTTCACGTACTCGATGTTGCCGTGCAAATCGGCAATGATGACCGACGTCGGACTTTGCTCCACCACCAACGACAACTTACGGCTGTGCGCCAGCGCCGCCTTTTCGGCGGTGATGTCGTTCCAAGCCAACACCACATAATCGCGCCCTTTTAAGTGGACAGCACAAGCGCGCAACTGCACGTGCAGCTCGGTGCCGTCGTGGCGGCGGTAGCGGTTTTCCGAATCCACGCTGTGCCCGGCCATCACTTGCGCCGCCAGTTCCACCACCTGCTCCGGGTTGAGTTTGGCTTGGATGTCGAACAACGTCATGGCCAACAGTTGCTCGCGCGTGTAACCCAACCAACGGCACGCAGCAGCGTTGACCGTGACAAACGAAAAATCGCTCGGATCCACCACTTCAATCGCGTACGGGGCTTCCTCAATCACGGCCCGCATCAGCGCCTGGTGGTCGTGCTCCAGCGTGCTGATGTGGCGGCGCTTGATGGCACTGTTCAAACGGCTGACCACCGCTTCGAGCATGGCGCGCTCTTCAGACGAACACCCCCACGCACCACCAGACGGTGGCATGGCGTACCGGATTACCAACCGCCCGGCCACTGCGCCATCGGGTGCACCAGCGTCAATGTCCAGCACCAGCGCGGCAGGGACTGGAGCCGCTGGCGGCGGACCACTGCACCCCTCAAAACCCGCGTAAGTCAGGCATACCTGCACTTGCTCGGGCGCGCGCAAAGCGGCGGGCAAGCGGGCCACCACCTCGGCCAACATGGCGTTGAGTTCCAACTCGTCACGTTCGGTGATGCGGTTGATGTCGAACAAGCAGGCCAACTCTTGCACCCGTTGTGCCAGCGCCTGCTGCGCTTGTTGGTGCGCCAGCACCACCGCCCGGAACGCCAGCACGGCCTGCGCCATGTTGGGCAACCACCCCCCACGAGGACGCTGGGCCAAGGTCTGGATGGTGGGCCAAGGCGATGCGTCGGTGTGTCCGGCTGCCAGCGCGGACATGGCATCCGCCAAACACAGCAAACGGCCCGTGGCACGGGTGGCCAACCACCACCACCCCACCAGCAGCAGCAACAACACCGCCCCGCCCCCCCCCCAAGCCCATTGGGCTTGGACGGCAAAGGTCTGGGCCTGGTCTTGCACGCGGTTGGCCAGCGTGCGGGCAATGGCGTGGGCCATCGCCCCGGTGTGCTGCGACACGCGCGCGTGCGCCTGTGCCGCCTGCAAGGTGTAGCGCGCGGCACTGGGCGGCTCCACCGTGGCCAAATCGGTGGCCATAACGATAAAGTTGCGGTAAGTGTCAAAGTCCTGCTGTGCCAAACGCAAATCATTCTGGTAGGTCGGGTGCGGAGGCAGCGCCATGAGCTGCTGGTGCAGCAGCGCCAGCCGGTTCACAATGTGGGCGTGCCGCAAATACAGCGCCCCTTCGTCCAACGCGCCACGGGCGGCTTGCGCCAACACGTCGCTGGCGAGCAGTTGAATGGCGGCGATTTCCTCGTTCAAGTGCGCCGCTACCACCAACTGGCTGGAGTGGATTTGCTGCTCGGCGTTGGCTTGCAAATAGCTCCGGCTTAAATACGCCAACACGCCACCGTTGAGCACCGCCACCAACAGCGTCACCAACGCCACCGGCCAGAATATGGCCAACCAGTGGCGGCGAATCGGGGAGGTAGGCAACGTCATGGCACCAGTGCCGCCCACGCACCATGCGGAATGCTGGCCACATACTCAAACCCGTGCTGTTCACCCTTGGGGCGAAACACCACCACCATCGACTCCTTGGGGAAATACCCCATCACTTCCATCAAGTTGGACGCATGGGCCAGCAGTACACGGATCTGACCTGCTGGCACACTGGCCGACAGCCAATGCCGCGTGTTGGCCACCACCGGGGCTTTCTCGGCCTCGGTCAAATTGGCCGCGTACACCAGCAGCGGGTCCACCACCGGGGTGAGATCGGGGAACGCAGCGCGTGCGCTGTCGCGTGTGCGGCACATGGGGCTGACGCGCAACTCCGTCACCGGAATATGCGCTCGGCGCAACGCTTGGCCCACCACCTGCTGTTGCGCTCGACCTTGGGAGTTGAGGGGGCGTTGCGTGTTGCAATCGTTCAAATCCACCGCCGGGGTGCGGTCGGGGCGGGTGTTGTCGGTGGTGCCGTGGCGCAGGTACAGCACATAGCCCCCGGCGCGCAACTGCTGCACGGTGGCCGCTGTGGCGGGCACCTCCACAAACGCGCCGGTCACTGGGCTGCGCACGGCAGGCAACTCCGCCGCCCCCACCCACCACGGAACACTGGGCACCAGCAACGCCAACACGCTCAAGCGCAGCCACCTTAACAACAATTTCGCCATATTTGCAACATTGGATTCAACAGACGCGACCCCGTGCCCACCGCCGCCGTGGACAGCGGCTGTGCCACAATGCGCCGCCCCCCAGCCGCACTTTTTTGTACCCACAATGTTCAACTCCGACACTGTTTTTTTGGTGGTGGACGATTTTGAGCCCATGCGCAAAATCACCGCCAACCAACTGCGCTCGCTGGGCGCAAACAACATTCTGACAGCCCCCAACGGACTGGAGGCTTTGCGTGTGCTCAACACCCAACACGTGGACGTGGTGCTGTCCGACTGGAACATGCCCGTCATGACCGGGCTGGAGCTGCTCAAGGCCATGCGCACCGATGCCAAACTCGAGCGCACACCCTTCATCATGATCACCGCGGAGGCCGAACGCACCCACATCCAGCAGGCCATCGCGCACGGCGTGACCGATCTGCTCATCAAACCTTACTCGCCCGCACGGCTGGCCACCCGCATTGAAAAAGCCATGAACGCGCGCACCGCCAACCGGGGCCCGCGCATGTTGCCGCCCACCGTGGCCGACACCGACTCCGCCACCCCACACAGCGAGCTGGAAGCCGCCACCCTGCACCGCTTGTACAAAGGCAAAGCCCACGCGCACGAGCGCCCCAGCATCCTGATTGTGGACGACACGCCCGACAACCTGATGTTGCTGTCCAACCTGTTTAAAAACGAGTACCGCATCCACCTGGCCATCAACGGTGAGAAGGCGCTCAAAATGTGCCAGTCCGACACCCCACCCGACCTGGTGCTGTTGGACGTGATGATGCCCGACATGGACGGCTTTGAAGTGCTGCAAAAACTGCGCGAGCACCCCATGTCTGAAGGCATTCCAGTGATTTTCGTGACCGCCATGACCGACCCCGACGCACGCAGCAAAGGGCTGGAGCTGGGCGCGGTCGATTACGTGACCAAGCCCGTGGATCCGGCCACACTCAAACTGCGGGTGCGCAACTTCATGCGCTACATTGGGCTGCACAAACAACTGCAAGCCAGCTACGACGACATGCTGGAAATGGCGCACCTGCGCGAAGACATCGAACACATCACACGCCACGACCTCAAAGCCCCGCTGGCCGGGGTCGTGGGCATTGTGCAAGCCATGCTGCACGACACCGGCTTAACCACCACCCACTTGGAGCAGCTGCACGCCATCGAACAAGCCTCGCTGGAAGTGATGAACATGATCAACCTGTCGTCCGAGCTGTTCAAAATTGAGACCGGGCGCTTTGAACTGCACGCACAACCCGTGCCGATTGCCGATTTGCTGCAACGCACCACCACCCTGCTCAACACCAGCTTTGCCAGCAAACACCTGCGCTGCCTGCTGCAAACGGACGACACCGCACCCCCAACGCCAGCCACACCCGTGGTGTGGGGCGATGCCACGCTGTGTTACTCGCTGTTCAACAACCTGCTCAAAAACGCGTTCGAGGCCGCCCCCGACCACACCACCATCATCGTTCGGCTCACCCGCCACGACCAACACTGCCGCGTGGCCATTGAAAACCGAGGCGTGGTGCCGCCCGAGATTCGCACCCGTTTTTTCGACAAATTCATCACCAGTGGCAAACAAGGTGGCACCGGCTTGGGCACCTACTCGGCCAAATTGCTGACCGAAGCGCAGCACGGCCAGATCAGCATGGAAGTCTCGGACATGGACAACCTGACCACCATCACGGTGACACTGCCCGCCACACCGCCAGCGCCTGCGGTCGCAGCAGCAGCACCTACACCAGCCCCCAGCGTGGCCTGATATCAGACTTCAACGCACAGACACCACGGCCGCTTGGCTGCGGCGCAACAACCGCACGTGCATGGGCCGCACAAAGTGCGCGCCATCTGGGCCCATGTGGGGCTCGAAGGCCTGCCGCACCCGGCACACCACCTCGTCGGTGATGCCATGGTCGGCAAAGGTGGGGCGCAGCATGCGCTGCTCGAACTCGGCAAAGTCGCGGTAATGCACCGCTTGGGCAAAGCGGTGTTCGGCCACCGCCTCCCAGTACGGGGTGTCGGCCAGGGCACGGTTCAGCGCCTGCTGGGCAGCAGCGCGTACCACACCTTCGTCGTTGAACAGTTTGACCACCCCGTTGAGCGCACCGTCGTAAATCGGCTCGGAGACGTACAGGTGCCCGCCTGGACGCAACACGCGTGCCACCTCACGCAAGGCGGTGTCCAACCCGTCCAGCGGCACATGGTGCAGCGACTTGAGCATCAACGCCAAATCAAAACTGGCATCGGCATAAGGCAAGGCGGTGGCGCACGCGGCGGCAAATACCAGCCCCGGCTGGGGCCGTGCCAAGTTTTTGGCGTGCTGGATGGCATCCACCTCCAGCCCCGTGACGTGGCAGTCGGGGTACTGTTGCAGCAGCTCGCGCGCCAGCCGTGCGTTGCCGCACCCCACTTCGATGATGCGCTGGGCCCGCAAAGGCACGCAGCGGTGGAGCACTTGCAGTTCGTGGTTTTCCAGAGGCAACTGATCGACGTTGGGCATAGGCAGTCTCAAAGCAGAGAAACAAGAACCACAAGAACTGACCACCACGGCCAGAACATACCTACCCGAGTATATTCAAACGCCGTACCTGTGGCGCAGGGGCATCAAAATTCCAGCGGCCCAGCAATAAACTGAAACTTGCCTGGCAAGCGGGCGTTGGCGGATGTGGCCGCTGGCGGACGCTCGGGCATGGCCGACGAGTGGTGGCTGGTGATAAGCCACTGCTTGCCCGTCCAACGGTAGGTAAAGCTGTAACGCCCGCTCACACTGGCACCGGTCTTGGCAAAATTAAAGGTGTACAAACCCGCATCCACCGCCGTATTGCAGCCGATTTGGATCTGGCGCACATCAATTTTGCCGCTGGGGCCATTTTCCAAAAAATGGTGGAAGTAATCTTCCTTTTCTTCGGCGCTGAAGCGTGGCTGGTTCGACACCGTGGGCAACAACAACGACTTTTTGTCGTAGTTCATCACCACTTTGTGCGGGTCGCCCGTTTTGAGGGCGCTGTTCCAGCGGTCGAACAATTTGGCAATTTCTTGCTCCGACGTGGCCTTGCAGCGTTCGACGCGCGTACCACCAGATTTGCCACCACTGGGGGCGCTGGCTTGGGCGGGCAGCGCAACGGCTGCGGTCATGGCGGCTGCGGCCAAGCACAGCAGATGACGTTGAGTTGACATATAGGTTTCCTCGGGTTGAGTGGCTTTGAACAGCGTTATTGCGGATGGGCGGTGCGTTGCAACAGGCTCACATCAAAGCCCTGTTGTGCCAAGCGTTGCAACAGTGCTGCATACACTGGCTCCGACACCTGTGGCGTGCGCGCCAACACCCACAGGTATTCGCGCGTGGGCTCGCCCACCGCCACCAGTTGGTAATCGGCATCCAAATCCAAAACCCAATAGTCGCCCCACACCATCGGCAAAAAAGACAGCCACGCCGGGGCAAAGCGCACTTTGAGTTGCGGCGAGGTGGCCCCCCCCTCGCCCACTTGGCGGGCCTCGCCCACGGCTTCATTCATCTCGCCACTGGCCAAACGGCAACGGTTGACCACCCGCACGCGCCCGTTGGGTTGCAAGGTGTATTCAGCGTGGGTAGAGTCCACACACTTTTTCTGAAACCAGTTGGGGAAGTGGGCAATTTCGTACCACTTGCCCATGTAGCGCGGCACATCCCGCGCGGCCACCGGCACCACGGGGCCACTGCCAGTGGCCACAGGCTGGGCCGCATGCGCCCCAGCCGTCAACAACGCGCCCAGCACTGCGGTACGCACCACAAACTTGGGCAATAAGGTCAAGAAGGAAGGCATAGGCTACGGGTTACGCTATAAAGGCACTGCAACAACAATGGGTTCATTTTATGCAAACGGCACCTCTGGCAATGGCGGGCCTTAGGACGCACACCGCACAGGCCGCCATCCTGAAAAAACTCTGGCCGATGCTGGCAAGTTTGATGCTGTGGCTGCTGGCAGGCTGCGGCCCGTCGTCCGGCAACGGTACCGTCGCTCCCGCCTATGGCTCGGCAGCCGCAACCCCGCAACGGCCCGAGTACGTGCTGGCGGTACACCCGCTGCACAACCCGGCGCGGCTGTTTGCGCTGTACGGCCCGCTGGTGGACTGGCTCAACCAAAAAATCCCGGGGGCGCAATTCAGGCTTGAAGCCTCGCGCAATTACGAGGACTTTGAGCGCAAATTGGCCCAGCGCCAGCCCGCTTTTGCGCTGCCCAACCCCTACCAAACCCTGCAAGCACAGGCATACGGCTACCACGTGGTGGCCAAAATGGGCGACGATGCCGAGTTTGTCGGCCTGATTCTGACACGGCAAGACAGCACCATCGAGCGCATCACCGACCTCAAAGGCCACAAAATCGCCTACCCAGCGGCCACCGCACTGGCGGCCACTCTGCTGCCACAGGCCTACCTGCAACGCCACGGCCTCAACATTCAGCACGACGTGCACAACATTTACGTGGGCTCACAAGAATCGGCCATCATGAACGTGTACTTGGGCAATGCCAGCGCGGGCACCACGTGGCCACTGCCGTGGAAAGGATTCCAAAAAGAACACCCCGAACAAGCGCGCGAACTGGTGGTGCGTTGGACCACCGAACCACTCATCAACAACAGCATTGTGGCGCGCGACGACGTGCCCGCCAGCGTGGTGCAACA
>JBLIZX010000344.1:0-2315 GCA_048860285.1 Macromonas sp.
GTCTTGCCCCCACCCGAAGCCCCCATCAGCGCCGTGACCTTGCCACGCGGCACTTGCAGGCTGATGTTGTTGAGCACGACACGCTCATCCCCATACCCAAAGGTGAGGTCGCGGATTTCAACCAAGCAAGAAGTGGACATGGGGTGGTCAACAAATGAGAAAAGCCGGGAGCACCGGCTTCTCAATCATAAACCATGCGGGCAAACCCTAGCTGGCGCGCCTGACATGGCGCTGGCAAAACCAAGGGCGGCCCGCTACGGCATCAGCGAGGCAAATCGGTGCGGCCCATCAGGAACTCGTCCACCGCACGGGCGGCCTGGCGGCCTTCGCGGATCGCCCACACCACCAGCGACTGGCCTCGGCGCACGTCACCAGCGGCAAACACCGCAGGCACGCTGGTGGCGTAACCGCCCACCAACTCGGTGCTGGCCTTGGCGTTGCCACGGGCATCTTTTTCCACGCCAAAGCCGTCCAGCATGGTGGCCAGCGGATTGGTAAAGCCCATCGCCAGCAATACCAGATCGGCCTGGTACTCTTTTTCGGTGCCCGGGATTTCGACCAGCTTGCCGTCCTTGAACTCCACGTTCACGGTCTTGAGACCCGTGACCTTGCCGTTCTTGCCGATGAACTCTTTGGTCGAAATGGCGAACTCACGCTTGAGGATACCTTGCTCAGTGGCCTCATCGTGGCTGGAGCTGGTGCGCAGCTTGAGCGGCCAGTACGGCCACACCAGCGGCTTATCTTCCTGCTCGGGCGGCATCGGCATCACTTCAAATTGCGTGACACTGGCCGCACCGTGGCGGGTGCTGGTGCCCACACAATCAGAGCCGGTATCGCCACCGCCGATGACGATGACGTGCTTGCCATCGGCACGCAACTGGCCCTTGAGCTTGTCGCCCGCGTTGACCTTGTTTTGCTGCGGCAGGAACTCCATCGCAAAATGGATGCCCGCCAGCTCGCGGCCCGGCACCGGCAAATCGCGCGACTGCTCAGAACCGCCGGTCAGCAGCACCGCGTCAAAGTCCTGCTTGAGCTGCTCAGGGCTGATGCTGTCCTTGGCCCAGTTGGTGACCTTGCTGCCTTCGGGCAAGGTACCCACCAGCACACCGGTCTTGAACACCACGCCTTCGGCTTGCATCTGCGCCACGCGGCGGTCGATGTGCGATTTTTCAAACTTGAAGTCGGGAATGCCGTAGCGCAGCAGGCCGCCCACGCGGTCGTTCTTCTCGTACACCGTCACGTCGTGGCCAGCGCGGGCCAACTGCTGTGCAGCAGCCAAGCCGGCTGGGCCTGCGCCGACGATGGCGACTTTCTTGCCGGTCTTGACCTTGGCCGGTTGCGGCTGCACCCAGCCGTTTTCCCACGCCTTGTCGATGATGGCGTGCTCAATGGACTTGATGCCCACCGCGTCGCCGTTTACATTCACCACGCACGCCGCCTCGCACGGTGCGGGGCAGATGCGGCCCGTGAACTCGGGGAAATTGTTGGTGCTGTGCAGCACGGTGATGGCGTTTTGCCAATCGCTGTGGTACACCAAATCGTTGAAGTCCGGAATGATGTTGTTGACCGGGCAGCCGTTGTTGCAGAACGGCGTGCCGCAGTCCATGCAGCGCGCAGCTTGCACCTTGGCTTGGTCGTCGCTCAGACCAATCACGAACTCTTTGTAGTGCTTGAGACGCTCGCCCACGGGCTTGTAACCCTCTTCCAGGCGCTCATACTCCATGAAACCAGTGACTTTTCCCATGTTGATTCCTTTGCGGGGTGGCACACCGCATTGGGGCCACCCCGTTGTTTGAGTTGGTGGACAGAAGGCTTACTTGGCGGCTTGCTTGCCGTTGATTTCACCCAGCGCGCGCTTGTATTCGTTCGGGAACACCTTGACGAACTTGGCACGCGACTCGGCCCAGTGATCCAGCAAATCGCGGGCGCGCTTGGAGCCGGTCCACTTCAGGTGGTCTTCCAGCAGCTTCTTGAGTTGCTCTTCGTCGGTCTGGCCACGGTGCCAGATGGAAGGATCGATGCAGGCTTGCTGCTCGGCAGCGGGCAGCACCTTGTCCAAGCTCACCATGGCGGTGTTGCAGCGGCTGGCAAACTGGCCGTCCTCGTCGTACACGTAGGCCACACCACCGCTCATGCCGGCGGCAAAGTTGCGACCCGTCTTGCCCAGCACCGCTACGGTACCGCCGGTCATGTATTCGCAGCCGTGGTCGCCCACGCCTTCGACCACCGCCGTGGCACCCGACAGACGCACGGCAAAACGCTCGCCGCCCACGCCACTGAAGAAGGCCTCACCCGTGGTGGCACCGTACATCACG
>JBLIZX010000345.1:0-2767 GCA_048860285.1 Macromonas sp.
GCGTCGGTTGCCTTGTTCCAGGGCTTGGGCCAAGGCGGTTTCGAGCAGGGTGCGGTCGGCGGGGCTGAGGCTGGCCCAGAAGCGCAGGTGCGTGACCACGGCATAGCCCAAGTAGCCGTGTTGGGTCAATGTCAGGTGGGATTGCACTTGGGCCAGGTGTTGGGTGTGGAAGTTGGAGAGCGTGTTTTCGGTGCCATCCACCACGCCGCTGGCCAGAGCGCGTCGGGTGTCGCCAAAGGGCAGGACCACGGGTTCGGCCCCCACGGCACGCATTTGTGCCACCAGCACGCGCGAGGCCTGCACGCGCAGGCGCTGGCCCGCAAAGTCGGCGGGGGTGCGCAAGGGGCGGTGTGCGCTCATGTGTTTGAAGCCGTTGTCCATGAAGCCCAGCCCCAGCATTTGCTGGCGTGCCAAGCGTTGCCGCAGTTGTTGCCCCACCGGGCCTTGTAGCACGCGCTGCACTTGGGCCAAATCGGTGAACAGGAAGGGCAGATCGAATACTTCGAATTCGGGCATGCCCACATTGCCAAACTTGGACAGCGACGGGGCCAGCAGCTCGACCGCGCCCAGGCGCAGGGCTTCCATTTCGTCGTCGTCGCCGTAGAGTTGGGAGTCGGGGTACACCTCCACACGGATGCGCCCACCGCTGCGCTGCTGTACCAGTTGCTGGAAGTGCTGTGCCATCTGGCCCTTGGGGGTGTCGGGAGCCACCACGTGCGAGAACCGCACCAGCACCGCCGGGCGTGCGGCATGGGCTGGTGGCGACAGCACGGCGCCCGCCCCACCCAAGGCCCAGGTCAGCCATGCCGCAACCGCTACCTGGCTGCGCTGGCGCCACAGCGGCTGTAGGCAGACACGGTACGGCCAAAACCAGGCGATCAGGGTCAACATGCGACAACAGTGGTAGAAAAAACACAGCACGCCACAGTATCGTTCAAAGCCCGCACGGTACCGCCACAATCTGGCCCTGCATGACCCCGCCCTCCGACACCACCGACTTGGACCGTTTTGAGCTGGACACGCGCCGTGCGGTGCGGGCCGGTCGGCGGGCATTGTATGGCCTGTTGGGGTTGTTGCTGTTGGTGTTGGTGAGCATGGTGCTGCTGGTCTGGTTTTTGCGGCAGGTCGAGGCCGAAGAGGCCGACCGCCAGCGCAGCGCCGACGCGCAGTGGTTGGACCAGAGCTTGCGTTTTCACTTTCGGCGGCTGGAGGCCGATGTAGCGGGCCTGTTGCCGCAAGTGGGTGTGGCGGCGGTGCCGATGGACACACTGCCCCACCGCGCAGGTGCGTTGTGGCGTGGGGGGGCGGTGCGCGCGCACGGTTGGTGGCCTGCCGAACAACAGGCGTTTGTGGCGCGTTGGCCGCATTGGGTGCAGGCCGAACTGGGCACCCCGGAACAAGCCGACGCGCTGGTGGTGATGCTCAACACCGCGCGCGGCCTGCGCCGCCCCACCTACGCGGGGCCGTGGGTGCGATCCACCACTCCGGGGGGGGACACTGTGCTGTGGTTGGCCTACCCGTGGTGGGAGGGCGAGCACTTTCGGGGCAGCTATGTGTTGGCGGTGGCGGTGGAGCGCGCACTGGAGCAGGCCATCCCCGCGTGGTTTTTGGCCGACCACCGTGTGCAGTCGGTGCCCGAGCCACAGGCGGCCGATTTGGCGGCCACGCATGCGTGGGTGTCCATCCCATTGTCGGGGGCGCAGTGGGGCTTGCTGGTGGCCCCGTTGGGCGATCAGGCCGCTGTGGCCCCCCGTGCCTTTTTTGGTGCTGCCTTGCTGTGTTTGCTGGGCATGTTGGTGGCGCTGCTGTTTTTGGGCCGGGTGTTGGCACAACGCTGGCGGCTGGAAGCGCGTTTGGGTACCCAAATGGCCTTGCGCCAGGCGATGGAACGTTCGGTGACGCTGGGCCTGCTGGCGTGGGATTTGAATGGCCGCCCGTTTTACGCCAACCAAGCGCTGTGCCGCATGGTGGGTTGGTCGGGCGCTGAACTGCTGGCCCCAGCCCCCGAATTGCCCTGCTGGCCCGCCGAACAGGGCCCCTTGTGGCCGCGTGTGGTGCAATTGGGCCAGGCCCCGCCCGAGCGCCAAAGCGGTGACGAAGGCCAACTGCTGCACCGCGCAGGCCACCGGCTGGACGTGTGGTTGCATGCCGCCCCGCTGGCGCTGGCCGATGGCCGCGTGATTGGCTGGATGGCCTCGGTGTTGGACATCAGCGAACGCCGACGCATGGAACGGCTGGCCGCACGTCAGCAAGAACGGCTGGAAGCCTCGGCCCGACTGGTGGCGGTGGGCGAGGTGGCTTCCACTTTGGCGCATGAGCTCAACCAGCCCTTGGGGGCGTTGAGCAGTTTTGCCACCGGCTTGCTCAACCGGCTGCGTCAGCAGCGCATCACGTTGGCCGAGGTGGAGCCCGTGGTGGAGCGCATGGAGCGCATGGCCGACAAGGCCGGGCGCGTCATCCAGCGCGTCAACGCCTTTGCGCGGCGGCAGGAGATGCTGCGCCAGCCGCTGGCGCTGGCCCCGTTTGTGGCGCGTGTGGCGGCGGCGGTGCCCTTGCCCGATGGTGTGGTGCTGGATGCCGCCGAACTCGAACACGGCCCCACCCCGACCGTGCCCGCCGACGCTTTGCTGCTGGAACACGCCTTGCACAACGTGGTGCGCAACGCCGCCGAATGGGCCGCACAGGCAAACCGTACCCCGGCACAAGTGCGCGTGGGCTTGGTGTGCGAGTCTGAGCGTGTGGGCATCTTGGTCGAAGACACCGGCCC
>JBLIZX010000346.1:0-10011 GCA_048860285.1 Macromonas sp.
TTTTTCATCACCACGCCGAGCAGCACAGCATCTTGCCCGCGTGAACGTACCAGGTAGGCGGGGGGGTCTTCGTAGCCCCGGCGCACGGTGGCGATGTCGGAGAGTTTGAACACGCGGTTGCCCACGCGCAGCGGCACGGCAGCCAGTTGTTCAGGGTTGGCCAGATCGGCATCCAGACGCAGGTACAGGCGTGGCCCCAAGGTGTCCATGCGGCCAGCGGGCAGCAGCCGGTTGTGGGCGTGGATGGCATCGAACACCGCTTGCGGGCTTAGCCCCAAATTGTTGAGCTGGACGGCGTTGAACTCAACGAACACGCGCTCGGGACGTTCGCCCAGCAGCACCGCTTTATGCACCCCGGCCACGCGTTGCAGGCGGTCTCGGATGTGTTCGGCTTCGCGGGTGAGCTCGCGCATGGGCAGACCCGGTGCGGTCACGGCAATGAGTTTGAAGTACACATCGCCAAAATCGTCGTTGACAAAGGGGCCGATGACCCCAGCGGGCAGCAGCGGCGCTTCGTCCTGCATGCGCTTGCGCACTTGGTAGAACAGTTCCGGGATTTGGCGCTGGGGGGTGTAGTCTTCAAACTCCACCTGCAAGGTGGCTTGGCCGGGGCGTATGGTGGTGTCGATGCGGTAGAGGTTATCCACCTCTTGCAGACGTTTTTCCAACCGGTCTACCACCTGTTCTTGCAGTTGTTGCGGTGTGGCACCGGGCCATTGGGCCGTGACCATGAGCACACGCACGGTGAAAGCGGGGTCTTCGGCACGCCCCAACGCAATAAAGGCGTAAATGCCCGAGAGCACCGCCAGAATCAAAAAAAACAGCGTGATGGCGCGTTCGCGCACGGCCAGTGCCGAGAGGTTGAAGCCGCTCATCGTGGCAGCTCCCGCACCGCCATGTTGGGTGTGAGCAGGTGGGTGCCCAGTGCCACCACCCGTGTGGCAGCGGGCAAGGGGGCTTGGATGCGTGCGCTGTCGCCTTCCAGCGCCAGCACTTGCACCGGCACGGGCATTACTTGCAGTTGTTCCCCTTGGGGTTGCACTTGCCACACGCGCGGGCCTTGGCCGCGTTCGTCCAGTGCGCCCACTGGCACGCGCCAGGTGCTGGCGTGGGTGGAGGTCTCTGGCGTGGACGGTGTGTGGGGGGAGGTAAAACGGGTGCGTAGAACGGCCCCCAACACCAGTGCCGGGGCTTGTGTGGGCATCTGCACGGTGTAACGGGCGCGTCGGGTACGACTTTGGGCATCGACGGCACCGGCGGTTTCGCGCAATTGCAGTGGCAAGGTGGTGTGCTCATCCACCAACGCGGTGCCGCGCGCGGGCGGCGTTACATCGTGCGGAAAATGCACTTCCACTTCACGTTCACCGGCCTGGGCCAGCACCGCCACGGGTTGACCGGCCCCCAGCACTTGGCCCGCTTCGCCAGTCACGTCCATCAACACTCCCGCGGCTGGGGCTTGCAGGCGGCCATAGCCCAGTGCATGTTGGGCCTGCACCAGCCGGGCGGCGGTGGCATCGCGGCGGGTTTGGGCTTCACGCCGCGCCAATTGGGCACGCTCCAACGCCTGCGCGCTGACAAATTGCTGGCTGTGCAGTTGGCGCTGGCGCGCGAGTTCGGCATCGGCGGTGGCCAAGGCGGCATCGGCGGCGGCCACATCGGCCTGAGCGGCCAGCACGCTTTGCTCCAGGTCGCGCTTGTCCAGCTCAAACAGGGTTTGTCCGGCTTGCACGGTTTGGCCCGCATCGACCCAACGGCGTGCAATGCGCCCACCCACTTGGAACGCCAGCGGCGATTCAACCCGCGCCCGCACCGTACCCGACAAACCCAGTGCCGCCACAGGCTGGTCGTCGCTGATGGTCACCGTGCGCACCCACGGCGCAGGGCTGGAGGCAACCGCAGGCGGTTCAGAAGAAGATTGGCAGGCCACCAGCAACAGGGTGGTGGCGGACATCAACAGCGGGGGCAAAAGGCGCATGGTGGCAGTGCAGGGGTTCAAAAAAAAAAGCACGGGACAACCCGTGCTCATGCCAAAAGCAAGAAAGGCGAGCGCGCCGATCAGGCCTTTTTCACCCAAGCGGTACACCAGCCTTTGCTGGACACTTGCTTGCCTGCAAACAGTGGGCAGTTGCCAGCGGCATCACCGGCTTTGCCTTGGTACAGGCTGCAATTGCCACAGTTGCTGCCTGCCACAAACTTGGCTTGCTTGGCCTTGTCCACCTTGGTGGCATCGGCCTTGTAACCCAGCGCCACGGCTTGAGCGTCGGTTTCGGCCAGCATGGGCGCTGCGGCTTGGGCCGAGCCCACGGCAGCCAGCACGCCAGAAGCGGCCACGGCTTGCAGCATGAACACGCGACGGTTGGGCTTGGAAGTGTTTGTTGTGGAGTTCATAAAAACAACCGAACGAAGGACACCAGGAGATACTGGCGCGCGTATTATGTGACGGCACCGCACGAAAGCCCTAATGCAAAGCAATACCATAGTCAAAGCGTCGGCTATTTAACGCCGTGAGGTTCAAGGGCCTGCACCGCTTGGTGGTGGCTGAGGAACACCCGACCCGTAAGGTGTTGCAGCAAGTGGCTGTGTTGCAGTCTGTCCATCACCGGGCCTTTGACTTCGGACAGGTGCAGTTGCAACCCGGCTTCGCGCAGGCGTTCGTTGATGGTTTCCAGGCTTTCGAGCGCGCTGGCATCGATGTCGTTGATGGCGGTGCATTGCAGCACCACGTGGCGCAGCGCTGGCTGCGCGGCCACGGCAGCGGCAATGTGGTCTTCCAGGTAGCGCGCGTTGGCAAAGTACAGGCTTTCATCGACCCGCAGGCCCAAGATGTGCGGCTGCGTCAGCACGGCGTGGCGTTGCACATTGCGGTAATGTTCGGTGCCCGGCACTTGGCCCACCGTGGCGATGTGGGGACGGCTGCTGCGGTAGAGCAGCCACACAATGGAGCTGCCCACGCCCGCCAGCAAGCCCACGTCCACCCCCACGGTCAGCGTCAGGCCAAAGGTGAGCGCCAAGGCGGTGAAGTCGGTGCGCGAATAACGCCACGTGTGCGCAAAGGCTCCCCAATCCACCAACGACAGCACCGCCACCACAATGGTGGCGGCCAGCGTGGCCTGGGGCAGGTGGTACAGCGCCGGGGTCAAAAACAGTGCGGCCAGCGCCAGCCCGAAGGCGGTATAGACCCCCGCCGCTGGCGTTCGCGCCCCTGCGTCAAAATTGACCACCGAACGGGAAAACCCACCCGTGACAGGAAAGCCGCCGGTCAGCCCCGCGCCGAGGTTGCTCAGGCCCAGCCCGCGCAGTTCGGCATCGGGGTCGATGCGTTCACGCCGCCGCGCCGCCAGCGATTGGCCCACCGACACCGACTCCACAAACCCGACCAAGGAAATCAGCAGTGCGGGCACCAGCAGCGGCTGCACGGTGGCAGTCCATGTTTGTGCGTCCCAGCCGGGCCAGCTCCAGCCCGGCAGGCCGCCGGGCACGTGGCCCACCACTTTCATGCCGTGCGCGGCCAGATTGGCTTGCCACGTGACAGCGATGCTGGCCAGCAGCGCCAACACTGGCGCGGCCTTGGCCCACAAGTCGGCCACAAAGGGGGATGCGCCCCAGCCGCGCAGCAAGGGTTTGACGCGCTTGCGGGCCCAGACCAAAAATCCGAGCACACTCAGGCCCATCGCCAGTGTGGGCAGGTGGGTCTGCGGCCAGCGTTGCGCCAGTTGAGGCAACAGTTCCAGCAACGTTTCGCCGTGCAGCGGCACGCCCAGCAGGTGCTTGAGTTGGCTGGCGGCAATCAGCAGCCCAGAAGCCGACACAAACCCCGATACCACCGGGTGGCTTAAAAAATTGGCGATAAAGCCCAACCGCAGCACCCCCATCAGCGTCATGATGGCACCACTGAGCAAGGCCAGCCACAACGCGGCCTGCGCGTAACCCGTGCTGCCTGCCGCCGCCACCGAGCCAGCGGCAGCCGCCGTCATCAACGATGTGACCGCCGCTGGCCCCACCGCCAGCGTGCTGCTGCTGCCCAACAGCGCATACAACAGCAGCGGTGCCATGCTGGCGTACAGCCCGGCTTGGGGCGGCAAACCCGCCAGCAGTGCGTAAGCCAGACTTTGTGGAATCAGCATCAGCGTGACCACCGCCGCGGCCACGCCGTCGGCGGCCAAGTGTTCGCCCCGGTAGCGGGGGCCCCAATCCAAAATGGGCAGCCAGTGCGCAAGTGTCGGTTTCATGCACCAATGGTAACAAAAATACCCCAATGGGTATATTAGGAGTATTACAGCTGCCGTACCCGCTATAGTGGCAGCCATGACAGAACCGTCCTCCGTGGGTCAAGTGCAGTGGCAACCAGTGCGCCATGGTGCGCCGCAACGCCTGTGCCTGAGCGGAGACTGGACGCTGGCGCATTACGCACGGTTGGCGCACGCGCTGACGCAACTGCCCACACCGCTGCCGCCCGGCACCGAGGTGGACACGCAAACGCTGGGCCACATCGACACCGCCGGTGCCAGCCTGTTACACACCCTGCTCGGGCCGCAGCGCTTGTGTGCCTTGAGCCAAGATGCCAACGCGCTGCGCCCGGCACAGCGGGCGTTGTTGTGTGCGGTGTCCGAAGCGTTGGAGATGCCTCCTGTGCCCGAACCCGCACCGAGCAACGCGTTGCTGGACGTGCTGGCCCACATCGGGCAGACGGTGCAGGTGTTTGGCCGCCACTTGTGGGCGTTGCTGGGCTTTATCGGGCTGATTCTGCAAACGGTGGCCCAGTTGGTGTGGCAACCCCGGCGCTGGCGCATGACGGCTTGGGCTGCGCACTTGGAGCGCACCGGGCTGGATGCGGTGCCGATTGTGGCGCTGCTGACCTTTTTGGTCGGGGCGGTGGTGGCGTTTCTGGGGGCGACGGTGTTGTCGCGTTTTGGGGCCAGCATTTTTACCGTCGATTTGGTGGCGTTTTCGTTTTTGCGCGAGTTTGGCACCCTGCTGGCAGCGATCTTGGTGGCTGGGCGCACCGCCAGCGCGTTCACCGCCCAGATTGGGGCCATGCGGGCCAACGAGGAAATCGATGCCATCCGCGTGCAGGGCCTCAATCCGGTGGAGTTGCTGGTGTTGCCGCGCGTGTGTGCGTTGCTGCTGGCGCTGCCCCTGCTGAGTTTTGTGGCCATGGCCTGCGGCATGGTGGGTGGGCTGCTGGTGTGCGCGCTAACGCTGGACATTGCCCCCACGCTGTTTGTGTCGGTGGTCGAAAGCCACGTGGGGCTGCGCCATTTCCTCATCGGCATGGCCAAAGCGCCCATCTTTGCCTTCTTGATTGCGGTGATTGGTTGCTTAGAAGGCTTCAAAGTGGAAGGCAGCGCCCAGTCGGTGGGTGAACACACCACATCGGCGGTGGTGCAATCCATCTTTGTGGTGATTGTGGTCGATGCGCTCGCCGCGTTGTTTTGTATGAAAATGGGCTGGTAAGGATGGACACAACACCGCCGCCTGAAAGCGTGATTGAAGTGCGTGGCTTGCGCAACCAGTTTGGTGCGCAGGTGATCCACGACCAACTGGACTTGGACGTGCGCCGGGGCGAAATTCTGAGCGTGGTGGGGGGGTCTGGCACCGGCAAATCGGTGTTGTTGCGCACGCTGGTGGGCTTGCAGCGGCCCGCGGCGGGGGCCGTGCGCGTACTGGGGCAGGACTTGCTGACCTTGCCAGCGGTACAGCGTTCGTTGGTGGAGCGTCGCTTGGGGGTGCTGTTCCAGCAGGGGGCGTTGTTTTCGTCGTTGACGGTGGCCGAAAACGTGATGTTGCCGTTGTTGGAACACGCCCGCTTGCCCAAAGTGCAGGCGCAGCGGCTGGCGGTGCTCAAGATCGCTTTGGTGGGCTTACCGGCCAACGCTGGGGCCAAATACCCGGCGGAACTGTCGGGTGGCATGGTCAAGCGCGCGGCGCTGGCCCGTGCGCTGGCGCTGGACCCGGATGTGCTGTTGCTCGACGAACCCACCGCCGGTCTCGACCCCATAGGAGCGGCAGCGTTCGACCAGTTGATCCTGACGTTGCGCAACGCGCTGGGCCTGAGTGTGTTCATGGTCACGCACGACCTGGATACCATTTACACCATCACCGACCGCGTGGCGGTGCTGGGACACCAACGGGTGCTCATCAACGACAGCCTGTCGGTGGTGGCAAGTACCGACGATGCCTGGATACAGGCCTATTTTCATGGGCCACGTGGCCGGGCGGCGGCTGAGGCAAGGAAGTAAAAAGTATGGAAACGCGCGCACACCATGTGCTGATAGGTCTGTTCACCGTGCTGATGGTGGGCGCTGCGCTGCTGTTGGGTTTGTGGCTGGGCCAAGGCGACCGCCGGCAGGATGGCCGCGCTTACGACATCGTGTTCGAGGAAGCGGTGTCGGGCCTGTCCAAGGGCAGCACAGTGGAATTCAACGGCATCAAAGTGGGCGAGGTGGCGCAATTGCGGCTCGACCCCAACGACCCGCGCCGGGTGTTGGCCCGTATCCAGGTGGACAGCGGCGCACCCATGCGCACCGACACCCGCGCGCGGCTGGTGCCAGCAGGCATCACCGGGTTGTCGTTGATCCGCTTGAGCAGCGGCAACGATGCCACCAGCCAGCCTTTGCAGACCACCCCCGGCCAGCCGGTGCCGCTGATTGTGGCCACCCCATCACCCATGAGCAAGCTGCTGGCCAACGGCGAAGACGTGGTGTTCAACGTCAACGAGTTGCTGGTGCAGGCGCGTGCGGTGTTGTCGGACGGCAATGTGCAGCGCATCGCCAACACATTGCAACACCTGGAGCAGGGCAGCCGCGCTTTGGTGGGGCAGCGCCAGCAGGTGGAACAATTGCTGCTGCACCTGACGCAGGCCAGCGCCCAAGCCAACACCGCGTTGCTGCAAGCCACGCAGGCCCTGCAA
Source organism: Macromonas sp. (assembly GCA_048860285.1). Lineage (GTDB taxonomy): Bacteria > Pseudomonadota > Gammaproteobacteria > Burkholderiales > Burkholderiaceae_C > Macromonas_A. Next base: position 6,911 of record JBLIZX010000346.1, read on the forward strand.
ACCAGCCAACGGCTGTTGGAAGGGCCAGGGCAGCAAACACTGGTGCAGGCACAACGCTCGTTGCAGACACTGGAGCGCACCTTGGGTGGGGTAGCGCAGTTGGTGGCCGACAACCGGGCCGCGCTGCAAAGTGGAGCCCATGGCCTGACGCAAATTGGCCCGGCGCTGGGCGAATTGCGCGGTACGCTGGCTTCGCTGCGTGCCATCACGCGTCAACTGGAAGACAGCCCCGCCGACTACGTGCTGGGCACCGAACCAACCCGGGAGTTTCAACCGTGAATGGGCTTGTTGTGAAACGATGGCAACTTGGGGGCCGCCGCGCCCTGCTGTGGGGATCCGTGTGGGCGTTGGCGGGGTGTTCCATTCTGCCCGAACGCGAGCCCGTGGAAGTGTACCTGTTGCCCAGTCCGGCATTGGCCCAGAATGCCCCCCCAACCGACACCGCCGCAGAAACAGGTGCAACCCGCTGGCCGTGGTCGTTGCGCATCACCCGGCCCGCCAGTGCCGGACACCTGACTGGGCGACGCATTGCCGTGCTGCCCGCCGATGGTCGCCTGAGCGTGTACCAAGGGGCCAGCTGGAACGACCCCGCCCCGGTGCTGGTGCGCAACCGTTTGCTGGATGTGTTCCAAGCCGATGACCGCCTAGAGGCCCTCAGCAGCGACGAGCGCATCTTGCAGGCCGACTTTGAAATCGACAGCGACTTGCGCGCCTTTCAGGTGGAATACCGCAATGGCACGCCCTACGCGGTGTTGCGGCTGGACGCGCGGCTGGTGCGCACCGACACGGGCCGGATTGTGGCCAGCCGCCGCTTTGATGTGCAACGACCGTTGGTGGGTACCAGCGTGGGACAAGCGGTACACGCCTTGGGCCAGACCAGCGACGCGCTGGCGCTGGCGGTACGGGACTGGGCCAACACGCAAATCACCACCACCATCCCCCCTAAAACACTGCCTTAAAAGCGGTGTGACACGCCCAACCCCAGCGCACGGGGTTGCTGGCCCGCTGCGGTGGGCAACACGGCCATGTCCCCACCAAACAGCCAAAAGCTGCTGCGGTCGTCGTTGTAGGTGCGGCCATAGGTGGCAAACAGTGCCGTGCGTTTGGACAACTGGTGCAGGTAGTTCACACCCCACACCGTGGCCTGTTGTGGTGGGCCTCCGCTGGCGTTGTCGGCGTGCAAGCGCTGCACCTGCGTCGTAATACGCGAAGCCGGGTTGAGTTGCCACGTGGCCCCCAGCCAGAGGTTGCGTTGCGTGGTGTGCTCGCGGGCTTGGTACCCACCGGTGCTCCACGACCAGCGTGGTGAGGTGTAACGCACGCCCAGCAGCACGTCTTCGCGCTGTTGGGTCTGCCCAGTCCAAGTAGCGGGTTGGCCACGGGTGGCCGGGGCTTGCAGGGTCTGGTACACGCCACCCCACAACCATGCGCCTTGGGTGTATTGCACACCCAAGCCGTGAAAGGTATTGCTGTCTTTGGGCGGTCGCACGCCGGTGGCATCGGCCTCGGGTTGACGGGGCAGCCCATAGGTGGCGTGCCAGCGCCAGCCGCCCAGCAGCGGTGAGGTGTAAAACACCCCATCGCTGATGCGCCCAAAACCTTCGGTGCCCCCGGCCAGCTGGATCAGCGATTGCAGGTTGCCGTACGACCCAGCGTGCATCACGTCCAGCGCCAAACCGACGTTGGACATGGGGGTGTAATCGCGCCCCAGCAGCAGCGTGCCCCAGCTGTTGCTGTGCCAGCCCACGTGGGAGCGCCGGTTGAAGCCGGTGCGCTGCTGACCTTTGACCGCTGTGGGGGTGGCGCTGGCGGGGTCGGCGGCGTAGGAGCGCGCATTGCCACTGTCGAGTTCCAGCCCTTGTTCGAGCTGGAACAGGATGTGCTGGCCTTGGCCGATGTCCTCGCTGCCGCGCACGCCCCAGTACGACGCATGCTGCACGCCCGGCGTGAGCGCCGTGACGCGCTGGCCATTGCCCCGGTCGGTGGAAGTCAGGGCAATGTCGAGCGCACCGTAGAGCTGCACACCGGCACCCGGCACCATCTGGGCCACAGCCGTGCCGGTGCCCAGACAGCCCACCAGTGCAGTCAGCAGCGGGCACACCAGCTTGGCCGAAGGGGTGTGAAGGAAGGCAGAAGCAGGCGCTACGGCCCACCAGGTGCAAGCGGGGCGCGACACAGCTTATTCGGACATACCGCCCACGACCTGGCTAAAACCGCCATCGACGTAGGTGATTTCAGCGGTCACGCCAGCGGCCAGGTCGCTCATCAGGAAGGCAGCCACGTTGCCCACGTCGTCAATGGTGACGTTGCGGCGGATCGGGGCGGTGTCGGCCACCACGTTCAGGATCTTGCCAAAGCCCTTGATGCCGCTGGCGGCCAAGGTTTTGATGGGGCCCGCCGAGATACCGTTGGCGCGCAGGCCGCGCCCTTTGTTGCCCAACGATTCGGCCAGGTAGCGCACCGAGGCTTCCAGCGAGGCCTTGGCCAAGCCCATGGTGTTGTAATTGGGCACGTGGCGCACTGAGCCCAAGTAGGTCAGCGTGAGCACGGCGGCGTTGTCGTTGAGGTAGGGCAGTGCGGCCTTGGCCATGGCCGGAAAGCTGTAGGCGCTGATGTCGTGTGCCGCCTTGAAGCCCTCGCGGCTCAAGCCATCCAGAAAATCGCCCGCGATCGCCTCGCGCGGCGCATAGCCGATGCCGTGGACAAAGCCGTCAAACGTGGGCCAGTGCGCCGACAGGTCTTGAAACAGCTTTTCAATTTGCGCGTCGTCGGACACGTCACAATCGAACACCAGATTGGAACCAAAATCGGCGGCAAATTCGGTGATGCGGTCTTTGAAGCGTTCGCCCACATAGCTGAACGCCAGTTCGGCCCCTTGTGCGTGGCACGCCTTGGCAATGCCATACGCAATCGAACGGTTGGACAACACGCCCGTGATCAGCAATTTTTTGCCCGTCAGAAAACCCATGAGTCACACTCCAGAAAAAATCTTGCGGAATTGTCGCACGCTGCTGCTGGGGGCGGCGTTGAGTTGGCTGGCGCTGCCTAGCGCGCAGGCGGCGCACGCCTACGCCCAGTTTGGCGATGTGAAGTACGCGCCC